>JAGRJX010000062.1:0-11519 GCA_020442545.1 Lysobacterales bacterium | reverse complement strand
GCTGTTCGCCCTGCAACGCGTGATCCTGAGTGGTGGTCAGGCCACCGCCGGCGCCGCCATCTACATCCGCGACGGCGCGGACGAAGTCACGCTGAACCGCGTGATGCTGCGCGACAACGCGGCCGATGAGTACGGCGGCGGCATCTACAACCTCAGCGCACGCCTGCGCATCGACGACAGCGTCTTCAACGAGAACAACGCCCACTTTGGTGGCGCGGCGCTGGTCAACGACTGCGGCATCGTCAATATCCAGCGCAGTTCGTTCTGGAAGAACGAGTATCCCGGCGACACCTTCGTGGTCAGCACGGTGCTGGCCAATCGTCGCCTCAGCCTCCGTCACGACTGCGTCACCACCTTCACCACGACCAGCATCACCCACGGTGACGGGCAGGCGCTGCTGGTGCAGAATTTCACCAACGACGATCAGTTGAAGATCAGCTTCGAAAACTCGACCCTCAAGAACAATCGCTGGGCGATCGAACTGGAGGAAGCCGACGCCCTGATCATGCTCATCAACAACGTGCTGGCCAGCCAGAACCCGGCCCTGAACTGTGTCTTCGACGGCATTGCCAGCCTGCACCCGTTGAGCAAGGTGAACCTCGACACCGGCAGCAGTTGCCAGACCGTCCTTGGCACGCCGGCCTGGACCAACACCGACCCAGGCCTCAACTGGTTCGGCAACGACGACTGGCACCGCTTCTATTTTCCCCAGCTCAACGACTTCGCGGTCGACGTCGGCAGCTTCTGCGCCGGCACCGACCTCACCGGCCGCGACCGCCCCATCGATGGCGACGGCGACGGCAACGCGCTCTGCGACCTCGGCGCGGTGGAATACATCAACACCACTATCGGCATCTTCAGCGACGGCTTCGAAGCCGACTGACTGGCGAACCATGAAGCCTGCGACGACGCGACACGCCAGCGCGTCGGCTGCAACCGGGGCGGGCGGGAGCTTCCCGGTGACCACTGCATCGGCCGCGACGGCAAGGCCGACGCCGCTGCGTCGCGTGTTCAGCGCCAGTCCGTCCACCCGGCTGGCGACGGACGGACCGGCACCCGACGGACACGTAGCGACCCTTCATCGGAGCCGCAAGTCCGGTCATCGGCAATACGATCAAAGTGTGATGCGTTTCGCACAATGCATGGGCATGGCGTTCGTAGAGTGCCGCGTATCCGCACGAGCGTCGCTACCGGAGCCTGATGGTGAGCATTCAAGAGCTGCTGGAAGAACTGCGGCGAATCGACGAATTGCAGTCCATGATGGATGCCATGACGCCGGCATCGACATCCGGACATACCGGTATTGGCCACCTGCTGACGGTGTCCATTGAACGCGCCCGGATGCGCCTGCAGGATCGCTTTTCCAGCAGCCAGATCGAAGCCGCTACGCGAATGCGGCAGATCCTGTCCGAAGAGTCGGCCTGAACGTCGCCCCGGCCGATCCGCTTGCCGCCTGCGGCCTGGACACACAGCTGCCATTCGGTCCCGCCAACCGCCGGCGGCACGGTGAAGGTCGCTACGGGGCGCTTCCTGCAATCCTGATCGCTGCTGCCAGCGATTGCTGGCGCTATCATTCCTGCCCATGATTCCGGACATCCTGCGAATGCCGCTCGCGCTGCTGCTGACCGGCGTTGGCCTGCTTCCCAACAGCGCCGATGGCGCGCCGGCTTCAGTGGTCTATCGCGCCGGCGACGATCTGTTTCGACTGCAGGCCGCGCCGGATGCCGTGCCCGAGGCGGTGATGGCGGCATTCCCGGACGCCGGCATTGCCGGTCCGGATCGCTGGATCAACCAGTCACCGGATGGCGAGTGGCTGCTGGTTGAAACCGAACGGTTTGATCCCGACTGTCACGGCTGGGCCTGTCTGGCGCGAATCGACGGCATGCTCACGGCGGTGGAAACGTTGCGGCCGATGGGCGGCGCCGTGCTGCATCCGGACGGCTTTGCCGCCATTGCCAATAGCGGCAACCTGGTGGTGTTCCCTGCCTCGGATGGACCGAATGACCGCGACCTTTACGCAACGCAGCGCATCGACGGCGTGTGGACCGCGCCGACGCTGCTCACCGGCGCATCCACGCACGCCTACAACGAGCAGCCGGCCCTGTCGGCGGATGGCGCGCACGTGATCTTCGACTGCGGACCGGTCCCCTATGGTCAGACCGGCACCGGCCTTTGCAGCGTGCAAAGCGACGGCAGCAACTTCGAGGACGTGCTGCTGCCCGGCGATGGCGATGCACCGATAGGCACCCTGGCAATCCACCACCCGGCCTTCGCTCCCGACGGCTCGCTGGTGATGGAGATCGAGGCCGGCGGTGAGCGCATCTACCGGCTGTCCGGCACCGCTGGTGGGGCGCAGGTCATCGGCAGCTTCAACAACGACAACTCGCCCTGCGTGCTGCCTGATGGCCGGATCGTCAGCCTGTGGCTGGGTGCACCCGACAATACGTCCGGGCTGCACGAACTCAAGCTGATGGGCGCCGACGGCAACAACGCCTTCCGCCCGCTGCCCGGTATCGATGTCAGCGACATCGGCATCGGCTGCGGTGGCGGCTCCGCCAGTGTGGCCGTGCTGTTCGCGAACGGTTTCGAGTAGGAGAATGCCGCAAGCGCTGGCAATGTCGTCGGCCAGCACGTCGCGGCGATCTGCCAATGCGGCTGCAGCGGGTACCGCAACACCCGCACTCACGAAGGACGGCGATAGTCAGCACCCCACGTCGAACCCGATGTCCCTGTCGGGTCGTTGCTTGTCCAGGGTGGATTGAGTCCCGACCAACGCAGCAAACTGCAGGTCGAGATCCGGATTGATGGACACGGCGTCCGTTGCCAGCCAGGTTGCGAGTGCCGCCTGTCGTCGCGGCACCTTGGGCCAGGGCGCGTCGCGACGGCAAGAGCTGCGGATTCCCTTCGCTGGCAGTCGAGCCACATGGAGCCGTTCTTGGCGGCGGTCAAGCACCCTGTTGGCAGCGTTCGCGACGCAACCTGACTTCTCTTGACCGACTCCGAATCACGCTGGCATTGCCCTCGCGATACCATGGCAACCACACCCGTGAGGAACGACACCGTGGCCGACACCGACTCCCCGAAACTCGCGCTGCTGATCGACGCCGACAACGCACAGCCGGCGATTGTCGAAGGCCTGCTGGCCGAAGTCGCGAAGTACGGCACGGCGCACGTCAAGCGCATCTACGGCGACTGGACCGGCACGCACCTGAAGGGCTGGAAGGACACGCTGCTGACGCATTCGATCCAGCCGATCCAGCAGTTCGGCTACACGCGCGGCAAAAACGCCACCGACTCGGCGATGATCATCGACGCCATGGATCTGCTCTACACCGGACGCTTCGACGGCTTCGGCATCGTGTCCAGCGACAGTGACTTCACCCGGCTTGCCGCACGCATTCGTGAGTCGGGTTTGACCGTCTACGGCTTCGGCGAACGCAAGACGCCCGAGCCCTTCGTCGCCGCTTGCGACCGCTTCATCTTCACCGACCTGCTGATCGAGAAGGATGAGGATGATTCCGCCACGCCAAAGCGGTGGTCGACTGCCGAGCTCAAACAGGATCCGCGGCTGGTGAAGCTCCTGCGCAACGCGGTGGAAGCTTCTTCCGACGACAGCGGCTGGTCGCATCTTGGACCGGTAGGCAGCAACGTGGTCAAGCAGGCCCCCGAGTTTGATGCTCGAAACTATGGCTACGCCAAGCTCAGTGATCTGGTCATGGCGATCAAGCTGTTCGAGGTCGAGGATCGGGGCAAGCCACCTCATCGCGCCATTTTTCTGCGCGACAGGCGCAGTCGCTGACATCGCCCAGCGGATGCCGCCGCTTGCCGGGCATCGTTGATCCGCTGCGGCGCGGATGCCGCCGGCGATCGGCAAGAACCCCGTCGCATCCATGGGCGGCTAGAATCGGGCTGCTGCCTGACATCCGGTTCTCATGAATACGAACATCCACACTGCCAGCGCTGTTGGCAACAGCCCCTGGGAGCGCCGGCTCGCGGTGCTGCTGCCGTTTGTGGCGGTGGGCGTGGCGTTTGCGCCGGCGCTGGGTGCCGGTTTCATGGCGGACGACTGGGCCATCCTGGCACTGGCACGCCACGGCGGATCGGGTTGGGACTATTTTTTCACTGATCACACCGCAACCTATTCCTACCGTCCGAACGGCATGCTGGTGTGGCACCTGGTGATCCAGTTGTTTGGTTGGACTGCGCTTCCGCAATACGCCGTGCAGTTCCTCCTGCACGGCTCGAATGCCGCGCTGCTCGCGCTGTTGCTGCTTCGCCTCGGAGCCACACCGTGGCGGGCCGCCTTGCTCGGCCTCGTGTATGCGCTGCATCCGATTGCGTCCGGCACGGTGCTTTGGCTGGCGGACCGCTTCGACCTGATCGCCGTCAACGGCACCCTGCTGCTTCTGCTTTCGCTGGATGCCTGGCGATGCGGGCGGCGCGGAGCGCTGCTGCTGGTGCTGCTTTCCGCCGCCTGGGCCGCTGGCGCCAAGGAAGTCGCGCTGGCGGTCCTGCCCGCCGCCCTGGCGTGGGTCTGGCTTGCCGGCAAAGGACGCCCTCGCGGCGAACGGGTTGCGGTCGCGCTGGCGGCGACGCTGCCCTTCGCTGCTGCGCTGGCGATGCGCTGGTTGATTTTCGGCAGCAGCGGCGTGGATCGTACGGGTTCGGCGCTGACCCTGTCGCAGAGCGTGCTGACCGGCGGCAGCGCATGGATACACAGCCTGCCGATGGCCTTGATCGGCAGCAACCCGGGGATGCTGATCACCCTTCTGGCCGGTGTCCTGCTGCTGGTCGTTTTGGTCCTCTCGGCCTGGAATGCCAGTCAGCCTGCGGCGATGACGGAACATCGCCTGGCGCTGGTGGCCGGGCTTGCGCTGGTGGTGTTCCCTGCGCTGCTGCAGAGTCCGGTTACCGCCGTGATGCTGGTTTCGCCCGATCCGCTCGGCTTGTCCAGCAACATGCGCTTTTTCTATCTTGCGCTTGCCGGCCTCATCATCGGCAGCGTACCGATCCGGTGGACATCGGCGGGCCTGCGGTGGATTCCGGCGAGCATCATGCTGGTTGTCGTCGTGCTGCTTGCGCTGCCGGCCTGGAACGCCGCGGTGGCCTGGCGTCGCGTGTCGGTCACGCCGATCAAGCAGCAGCTGGCGACCGCCATCGGCGAGGCGATTCGAGCATCGCGCTACCAACCGGGCTGCATGCTGTACATCGAAGACATTCCCGAGGACGAGCAGGACGTGTCGCTGTACGCGGACAGCATTGCCAAGGCCCAGCTGCCGCCTGGCGATCCACGCTTCGACTGCCTGGTCGTGAGCAGCAGCCTGACCCTGCTCGCGCTGACAAGCCCGCGCGTCAGCCGGCTTCCAGCCGGCGTGGCCGCACGACCGGTTGCCGGCATCCCGGAGCGGGTGCGCGGCCTGAAGCTGGCATCGCGGGCCATCATGAATGGGCGCATCCAGGTGCACTTCCCTGACCGCCTGTCTGCCCACGAGGCACGCCAGCTGGGCGGTGTCCACCTGTTGCGTTGGGACGGGTCGGCTCTGGTCGAGGATGCGCGGTAAACAACCCCGTCCGCCATGCCCGCAACACCCGGGAAACCCAGGCCGCCAATCCGCCGCTGCCGCCACGCCGCCTTGTGTGCCGGAAGACGGGCCGCTGCGATGAAGTCCGCCTGACGGGCGGCACCTGGCTCAGTTGCCGTTTGCCACAGGCGCCGACCCTCGGCGATCCAGGCTGATACGTCCCTGCTTCATCACCAGCAGCGGGCGCTCGGTGGCGCGAATATCCTGCAGCACGTTGCCGGGGACGGCGACGATGTCGGCAGCCTTGCCGGCTTCCAGCGTCCCGGTTTCCTTGTCGACGCCAAGGAGCTTCGCAGCGCCCTGGCTGCTGGTCATCAACGCCTGTGCGGGCGTCAGGCCGAGATCGACATAGTCGCCGAATTCGCGGGCATTAAACCCGTGAGGATAGACCGCGGCGTCGGTGCCCATGGCAATCGGAACGCCGATGGCGAAGGCACGCTTCATCGCGTCGGCGTGACCGGCCTTGGCCGCTTCGGCCTTGGCCCGGACCTTCGGCGGGAACCGGTCGAGGAGCTTGTCGAGCCAGGTCACCGTGACGCGTGTCGGCACGAGATAGGTGCCCCGGGACATCATCAGCCGCAGGGTGTCATCGCTGAGAAAGCTGCCGTGCTCGATGGAGTCGACGCCGGCCTCCACGGCCATGCGCGCGGCGAGATCGCCATGGCTGTGCGCCGCCACCTTGCGGCCCCAGGTGTGGGCTTCACCGATGATGGCCTTGAGTTCGTCGGGTGTCAGCTGTGGCACGTCCACCGGATCGGATTCCGACAGCACGCCACCACTGGCGCAGATCTTGATGACGTCGGCGCCGTATTTCATCTGCAAGCGGACCGCCTTGCGGCATTCGTCGGCCCCGTCGCAGACGCCTTCCAGCGGGCCGGACAAGGCGACGCGATCCGGTGGAATCGGCGAGCTATCGCAATGCCCGCCGGTCGAGCCGATGGCGTGCGCGGCAGTGAGCATGCGCGGGCCTTCGACCAGACCCTGGTTGATGGCGTTGCGCAGAGCGATGTCGACGAAGTCACCGGCACCCACGTTGCGCACGGTGGTCACACCGGCTTCCACGGTGAGTTTGGCGTTGTGCGCGGCGTGCAATGCGTCTTCGGCCGGGAAGCGCAGCATGCCCTCGTAGAACGCCTTGCCCCAGTCCTCGCTGTAATCGAAGGTGAGGTGGGTGTGCGCGTCAATATAGCCGGGCAGCAGCGTGGCATCGCCAAGGTCGATCACGCGCGTGCCTTCGGCCAGTTCAACCCTGGCGTTCACCGCAGTGATCTTGCCTCCCTGCACCAGCACCGAACCCGGCGACACCAGCTTGCCGCTGGCGCCATCGAACAGGTGCGCGGCGCGCAGCAGCACCGCATCGGTGCCAGGTGACTTCATTGTTTCGGCAGCCTGCGCCACCTGCGTCAACGACAGCAGCGCGGCCAACACGCCAAAAGCAACACGGTTCATCTGGGATCTCCCTCCCGAAATCCAGGCTGCAGTGTAGCGACACGCCATGCGGTCTGCTCAACGGCGGATGCCGCACTGGCTTCGGGACCGATGGCACAGTGCATCGGTAGCGGCGAAGTATAGTCTTGTCCAGTTACCTGCTTCGCTACCGCCTGCCTCGGGAGAATGCGTCATGACCCTGTTCCGCCTGTTCGCTGCCACCTGTCTTCTCGCCGCGCTGACACTACCCGGTGGTGCGGTTTTCGCTGCCGACGCGGAAAACAAGGACGCCGCCACAGGAAAGCAGCTGCCGCCGCTACCGGACGATGCCAGCGTGTCGCAGAGCGCGCAGATCGGCGGGCAGCGCATCAACTATACGGCGAAAGTCGGCCACCTCCCGGTGCGTGACGACAAGGGCAGGATCAGCGCAGAGGTGGTCTACACCGAGTACACCATCGGCAATGACCGCTCGCGGCCGGTGACCTTCGCGCTCAACGGCGGACCGGGCGCGTCCTCGGTGTATCTCAACTTCGGCGCCATCGGCCCCAAGCGCCTGAACTTCGGCGAGGACGGCAGCAATCCGTCCGACGACGCCGCGTTGCACGACAATCCGGGCAGCTGGCTGGACTTCACCGATCTGGTGTTCATCGATCCGGTCGGCACCGGCTTCAGCCGCGCGCTGGTCGACGACAAGGAAGCGACCAAGCAGTTCTACAGCACCGACGCCGACATCGAATACCTGTCGCGAATCATCTACGACTGGCTGGTGAAGAACGGCCGACTGACCTCGCGCAAGTATTTGGCCGGTGAAAGTTACGGCGGCTTCCGCGGTCCACGCATCACCGAATACCTGCAGACCCGCCTCGGCGTGGCGATGAACGGCGTGGTGCTGGTGTCGCCGTATCTCGACCCCGGCAACTACCGCGATGGCGATGTGTCGCCGCTGCCGTGGATGATCTCGCTGCCGTCCATTGTTGCCGCCAACTACGAGCGGAAAGGTATGCTGGACGAGGCGCACATGCGCGAGGTGATCGACTACACGCGCGGCGACTACGCGCACGCGCTGCTGCTGGGCAACAGCGATCCGGCCGCGCGCGACGCCATGATCGCCAAAGTCACCGAGATGACCGGCCTCGATCCGAAGTTCGTGCGCTATGCCGGCGGCCGCATCGACTCCGGCGCCTACCTGCGCGAAGTGCATCGCGACCAGGGCAAGCTCGGCAGCATCTACGACTCCAACGTCACCGCCTGGGATCCGTTCCCGCAATCCTCACGCCAGCGCGGCAGCGATCCGCTGCTGAACGCGATCATTGCGCCGACCACCACGGCGATGGTCGACTTCGTCACCCGCACCGTGGGCTGGAAAATCGATGCCCGCTACAACGCGTTGAGCTACGAAGTGAATCGCCTCTGGCATCGCGACGACAGCGCCGACCACGGCTCGGTGCCGGAGTTGCGCAAGGCGGTGGCCAACGACAGCAACCTCAAGGTGCTGATCGCCCACGGCTGGAACGACCTGTCCTGCCCGTTCATGAGCTCGATCCTGATTGTCGACCAGATGCCGGACATGGGTGATCGCAGCCGCGTTGCGGTGAAGAACTATCCCGGCGGACACATGTTCTATTCGCGCCCGGACAGCCTGGCGGCCCTGCGCGCAGACGTGAAGGCAATCGTGCGCGGTCGCTGATACGGGCAGGGCCCGCCAACCGCCTGACCACGTAGTGTTCAGGTCGGCGCGGCTACCGCGCGGGTAGCCCGTCGAGGATGGACTGTGCCCGCGTCGCCCAGGCGGGATCCACGTCGGTCGCGTTGCGGTAGATCGACAGCGATTTCTCCAGCTGATCGCGCGCCTGCTGCACATGCCCCTGCGCGGCCAACACGCGGCCCAGCATCTCGTGCGCCTTGCCGATGCGTGGATGGCCCGCCTCATAGCCACCTTCGGCAACCTGGAGTGCCTCCCGCGCAAACGGCTCGGCATCATCCGGGCGATTGGCCGCCACCAGCAGACCCGCCAGATTGAACAGGGCGGTGGCGGTCTGCGGATGCTTCGGCCCCAGCGTGGCTCGACGGATATCGACGGACCGCCGCATAGCCTTGATGGCTTCGTCCAGCCGTCCCATGCCGTGCAGGGCCAGGGCCCGGTTGTTGAGCAGGATGGCGAAGTTGGGATGCATCTCGCCGGTCGCTTCGCGCTGCAGCGCTTCGGTGCGGGCGAAGGCTGCCAACGCTTCTTCTTCACGGCCTCCGATTTCGGTGAGCGCATTGCCAAGGTTGCCCTGGATCATCGCCCGGGTCTCGATGTCGATGTCGCCGGCGGATTCCGCCGCCTGTTCTGCCCGCCGGCTGTATTCGACGCTACGCGGAAAATCGCCGGCATCGATCAGCATGGCACCGAGATTGGTCAGAGACTCGACGCGCAGCTTCTGCGCCTCTGGCGAGTCGTCGCCCTCGATGCGCTGCAGGGCTTCCTTGAGGCGCGCTTCGGCGGCGCCCAGGTCGCTGTCCCACCAGTCGACGAGGCCTAGGCCGTCCAGCGCTTCCGCCTGCTCCAGCGCCGTACCGTGCCGGTTGCGATAAGCAAGCGCACGCTGTATTTCCTGCCTCGCCGTTGCCGCGTCACCGAGGTTCTGCAGAGCGTAGCCAATGGCGTAACGCATATCGGCTTCGAGCTGCGGCTGGCCGGCGAAACGCTGCCCGATGTCCTGCAGCGACGCGCGCAGTGCGCCAGCCAGCGTCGGCTCGGGTGCGGTCTCGAACGGGTCGGCGCGCAGAATCAGGCTGGCCAGAAAATCACGCGCGGCTTCGGCCCGTTCGGCTTCGTGCTGCACGCGGCGAGCCTGGATCGACACCGCAATCAGGCCGGCAGCGAGAATCAACATGGCGACGGCGGTTGCCGCACTGGCGAATCGATGGCGCTGCACCAGACAGCGCAGTCGATACCAGCGCGAGGCGCCGCGTGCGCTGACCGGCTGGCCGGTGAGGTGGCGTTCGAGATCACGCCCGAGTCCGGCCGCCGACGCGTAGCGTTCGTTTGGCGTTTTGCGCAACGCCGTCATCACGATGCGGTCGAGATCACCGCGCAGACGCCGACGCAGTTCGCGCACGGCGGGCAATCCCTGCATGGCGGACAGGCGGGCGCGGGCAACCCGGTCGGATGGATCCGGCGGAATGGTCAGGCAGACGGTTCTGGCCAGTTCCAGCGGACTGGGGCTGGTCAGTCGATAGGGACGAGTGCCGGTGAGCAGTTCGTAGAGCAGAATACCGAGACCGTACACGTCGCTGGCCGTGCCCACGATTTCGCCGCGCACCTGTTCCGGGCTGGCGTATTCTGGCGTCAGCGGCACCGCCTGCGTGGCCGTGGCCGGCAGCTCGGCTTCGAGGAAACTGGCGTCCAGCACCTTGGCGATGCCGAAGTCGATCACCCGCGGCTTGCCGTGCTCGTCGACCAGCACGTTGCCCGGCTTGATGTCGCGATGCACGACGCCGCGCTCGTGCGCCGCCTCCAACGCATTGCAGACGCGGATCATCAAGGCGACGCGCTCCGCAACACCGAGCCGGTGGCGCTCGCAGTAAAGCGTGATCGGCTCGCCACGCACCAGCTCCATCGCCACCCACGGCGTGTCATCCCCGGCGGTGCCGCCATCAATCAGCCGTGCGATGCCGGGATGTTCCAGCCGTGCCAGGATGCGTCGTTCGGCGTCGAACCGGGCCAGCGCAGTGGCATCGCGGAAGCCATGGTCGAACAGCTTGATCGCCACTTCCTGCTCGAAACCGTCGTCAACCCGGCGCGCACGGTAGACCCGACCCATGCCGCCGGCGCCGAGTTCGTCCTCCAGCAGGAACGGTCCAAATCGCTCGCCGCGATGGTCACGCGGTGTGATTGCCGGAGATTCAAGGAAGGACCCGGTGGAGCGGTCCGCCACACAAAGTCGCTCGACCTCGGCGGCCAGCGCCGCATCGCCATTGCATCGGGCGGCGATCCAGTGGTCGCGGTCGTCCTCGGGTTGCTCCAGACTGCCTTCGAAAATGGCCAGCGCACGTAGCTGCAGCTCGACCGGGCGCGGCGTGTTCATGGGCGTTCATCATGGTCTTGCAGGCGCAGCATCAGCCATGCCCGCGCCGCCCGCCAGTGTCGGCCGACGGTGGCGGTGGACTGCCCGGTGACTTCAGCCACCTCCTC
Source organism: Lysobacterales bacterium (assembly GCA_020442545.1). Taxonomy (GTDB): domain Bacteria; phylum Pseudomonadota; class Gammaproteobacteria; order Xanthomonadales; family Xanthomonadaceae; genus JACKOX01. The sequence goes on along the minus strand of JAGRJX010000062.1, from coordinate 329 downwards.
CACCGAAAGGCCGCCGAAGTAGCGGAGTTCCACCACCCGAGCCTGCTCCGGACGGCTTGTGGCCAGCACTTCCAGCGCCTGATCCAGCGCCAGGATGTCGACATCGCCGGCGCTGGCGCCATCGTCGGCCACCAGCGCCGTATTGAGCGCCACCCGTTCGCCGCCATCGCGCCGCTGCGCACTGCGGGCGCGACCACTGTCGACCAGGATCTGGCGGATCACCCGTGCCGACACGGCAAAGAAATGTGCCCGGTTCTGCCAGTCGATGGGCTTGCCGCCGATCAGCTTCAGGTAGGCTTCGTGAACGAGCGCCGTCGGCTGCAGCGTAT
>JAGRJX010000344.1 GCA_020442545.1 Lysobacterales bacterium | reverse complement strand
TGCGGACCCGCGAACCGGGTGGCACACCGCTGGGCGAGGCGCTGCGCCATCTGTTGCTGGATGCCGACCATCCCGACCTATGCGCCGAATCCGAACTGCTGATGATGTTCGCCTCACGCGCGCAGCTGGTTCGCGAGGTCGTGCAGCCGGCACTGGACGCCGGGCGCTGGGTGGTGGCCGACCGCTTCACCGACGCCAGCTTCGCCTACCAGGGTGGTGGTCGTGGGCAACCGGCCGGCCGCATTGCCGAACTGGAGCGCTGGGCCGCCGGCATCCGTCCCGACCTGACGCTGCTGCTCGACGTGCCGGTGGCCGTCGGCATGGATCGGGCACGCGGTCGCGGCCCCAGTGACCGCATCGAAACCGAGTCCGACAGCTTCTTCGAGCGCGTACGCGCGACCTATCGCGATCGCGCCGCCGCGGATCCGCTACGCTTCCGCGTGATCGATGCCAGTCAGCCGCTGGAAGCCGTCATTGCCGACGTGCGCCAGATGGTCGTCGACTTTGTGGGATCAATGGGATCAATGGGATCAACGGGGTCAGAGTCATTGATTTACGGCGACGCCGACTGCGCGGATCGGGACAATAGTGATGATCACCCTGGAAAGGACGGGGCAGACGAAGAAATCAATGACTCTGACCCCATTGATCGTGACCCCATTGATCGCGGCGCGACATCATGACTTCCATGCCCTGGGTCGACGCCGAAGTCGCGCGTGTCGGTCGGCTGTTCGCCGATGGCCGGCTGGCGCATGCGCTGCTGGTTGGCGGGCCGTCCGGTCTCGGCAAGCGCGTCTTCGCCGAACAGCTGGCGCAACGCATTCTCTGTCGCGATCCACGCGATGGCTTGGCCTGCGGCGAATGCCGCGACTGTCGAGCATTCCAGAATCGCTACCAACTGGATGAACTGGAAACCGCACCGGATGGTTCCCTGGCGCATCCAGACGGGCATCCCGGCCACCCCGACGCGCGTTTCATCGGCTTTGCCTGGAAGCTGAAACCGAAGCCCAAGGCCATGCGCAAGGAACTGGTCATCGACCAGATTCGCGAACTGTCCGAATGGTTCTACAAGTCGTCACACAACGGTGGCGCGAAGATTGCGCTGATTCGTCCAGCCGAGTTGCTCAACGCCAACGCCGCCAACGCGCTGCTGAAAACGCTGGAAGAGCCGCAGCCCGGTCGTTTCCTGATGCTGATCGCCGACCGGCCTGAGCGCTTGGCAATCACGCTGCGGAGCCGCTGCCAGCGTTTTTCGCCCAGACCGCCGAGCCGGGACGATGCACTGGCCTGGCTGGCATCGCAGGGCCACGCGGGTGAAACCGCACAGTCAGCGCTCGATCTGGCCGACGGCCTGCCGCTACGCGCGATCAGCTACATCGAGGACGACGTGATCGCCCTGCAAGAGGCGGTGCGTCGCGATCTGGGCAACGCCGCCACCGGCAAGCAGGCGCCGTTTTCCCTGGCCAAGGAGTGGATGGCGGATCGCCCGACGCTGCGCCTGGAACTGGCCGTGGCGCTGGTCCGCAACCTTGGGCGCAAGAAACTGGCGGCGGGCAAAACGCCATCGGACTTGACCGCCCGCGTCGATTTTCCCAAGCTGGCGGCGTGGGCGGATCGCGCCAACCGGGCACGCAGCCTGTTTGACACGTCGATCCGCCATGAACTGCTGATCGGCGAGCTGCTGCTGGACTGGCGCGTCGCCTTCAGCGAAAGCAGCGGACAGGCAGCCTGAGCCATCGGGCAGCATCATCCGAACCAGATCGGACCGAACACGACAGGGGAAGCACATGGCAGGCGTCGGTGGAATGGCAAGGCAGGGCATCCTGTCGCTGGCGATCAAGGACAAGGGCGCGCTGTACAACGCCTACATGCCGTTCATCCGCAACGGCGGCATTTTCGTGCCCACCACCAAGCGCTACAGCGTCGGTGACGAGGTCTTCATCCTGCTCACCCTGATGGACGAAAAAGAGCGGCTGCCCGTGGCCGGGCAGGTGGTATGGATCACCCCCACCGGTGCCCAGGGCAACCGCACCGCCGGCATCGGCGTGCAGTTCAACGAATCACAGGAAGCGGAAACCGCCCGCACCAAGGTCGAAACCCTGCTCGCCGGCATGCTCAACGCCGACAAGCCCACGCACACGATGTAGCCAGGCGCCGCATCAGTCGACCAGAAGGCCACGCCTGAAGCGCGGCTTCTTCATGCCATGGCTGCCGGATCCGGTGGGCCGTCACGAACGGTGGAAAGTGCCGGTCTCCGAGCGCAGCGTGTCGGCGTCGATCAGCGCGCAGATGAACGTCCGCCAGGAATGCTTCGAGGGCTGGCTCTGCGAGCCGCATCGTTTCGGCGCGATGCGTGGAATTCTCGATTGCTATGGATGTTGGCACAGCGTTCCGCCCATCGGGCATCCGGGTGCCGGACGCGGCCGACCTCGATGACCTGCGATTGCATCCTGGCGTTCCACACCCGCGTGCCGAGCAAGGCGATCTGCTGACTCGACTTCACGGACAGGCACTGCTGATCGCGCTTTCAAAGCCGCTGATGAACACGGTATCCGGATCGTTGGGCATGATGCGCTGATCGCGGGTGTCGATCCAGCCGAAGCCGACGATGTAGTTTTCAGTGTCGGGGATGCCATTGAGCCAAGTTTCGATGGTGGGAGTAGTGATCAGCTGGCCGCTGCCGTCGGCGTCGAGGAAGTTCAGGCCGAGGTACAGGGTCTGCAGTTTGAGCGCGGTGAAGGCTTCGGGAATGGCGCCGATCAGCTCGTTGCCTTGCAGATTCATCGCTTGCAGGTTGTCGAGGTTGCCGAGGCATGCGGGCAGCGCGCCGCTGAGGCGGTTGAACGCGAGGTTCATTTCCTCAAGTTGGCCAAGGTTGGCGAAGCTGGCGGGAATCGGCCCGGTCAGGTTCATTTGCGGATTGAAGACGCTGCCGCGGATGTTCAGCGTGCGCAGCTGCGCGAGATTGCCCAAGGTGGGTGGCAGGGTGGAGGTGAAGTCGTTGACCGACAGATCCAGTTCCTCCAGCGCGCCGAGGTTGCCCAACGAGGCGGGGAGGGCGCCGGTAAGGTCGTTCTCGGCGAGATCAAGCACGCGCAGGTTGCCCAGGTTGCCGAGGCTCGCCGGAATCGCGCCGCTGAAGTGGTTGTGCCACAGGCGCAGTTCCTCCAGCAGCGGCAGCTGTCCGAGGTAGGCCGGCAGCGGACCGTCGAGTTCGTTGCGCTCCAGGTTGATCCGGCGCAGGCGGGTCAGGCCGCTAAGGTCAGGCAGCGGACCGGAGAGCCTTTCGCTCGGATACATGCCGTCCGAGCTGATATCCAGCACTTCGAGCCGGGTGAGGTTGCCAAAGCTGGCGGGGATGGACCCACTCAGGCGGTTGCCGGTCAGGTACAGGTTCTCCAGCCGGCTGAGGTTGCCGAGACTGCTGGGCAGACTGCCCTGGAGGTCGTTGGAGCCGACCTGCAGGAACTCCAGCGAAGACAGGTCGCCGAGGTAGGCGGGCAGCTCGCCGTACAGGCCGTTGACCGACAACTGCAGGAACTCGAGTTGCTGCAGGCCGTACATCGCCGGTGGAAATTCGCCGTCGAGCCCGTTGAACGCGAGGTCGATCGCGATCACGCGATGGCTGACGCCGTCGACGATGACGCCGTGCCAGGAATCGACGTTGGGACTTCCCCAGTTCGTGTTATTGGTCCAGTTGTCGCCGTCGGTGGCGTTGTACAGGCTGACCAGGTCGAAGCAGTCCCAGAGATCGACGTTGGCGCTGTTGCAGAGCGTGACGTCGAGATAGGCCCGCGCATTACCGGTGCCTGCTGCCATCAAGGCGAGGCTAAAAATGGCGTTCAGGACGGCACCTGCCCCGAAAATTGGTCGTTGGTCCGGTTGCCTGCTCATGTCGCCACTTCGCTTGATCCGCTTCCTTCCCTGTCCTTGAAGCGGAGAACGCGGCGATTGTCGATCACGCGCGGGCCAGTGCTGGCTCCATCAGCGTGGAAAAGGGACAGAGAACGCTTCTGGTTCGAACGCCAGCATTACCTGCCCCGTTATTGCCTGATCCGGTGCTGGCACGGCCCGACTGCCGCCGTTGAACGTACCATCCACCGCGTTCAGTCCTCGCTCCTCACGCGATTGCGGCCTTCGCTCTTGGCCCGGTACAGGCCGCGGTCCGCCGAACGCATCAGGGTGCTGACGCTGTCGCGGCCTTCGGCGATCAGCGCCAGGCCAATGCTGATGGTGACCTCAAGCTGTTCACCGGCGGCGTCGAACCGGGTTGCCGCCACGGTTTCGCGCAGGCGCTCACTGTAGTCGCGGGCGTGGTCAAGTGCGGTTTCCGGAAGCAACACGGCAATCTCCTCGCCGCCGATGCGCGCGGCGACGTCGTCAGCACGTACGTGATCGCGCAGGATGGCGCCAAACTGACGAAGTACCATGTCGCCCGCCGGGTGCCCCAGCCGGTCATTGATCCGCTTGAAGTGGTCGAGGTCGACGA
>JAGRJX010000343.1 GCA_020442545.1 Lysobacterales bacterium | reverse complement strand
CAGGGCTGCCACATGCCCGGCGGCAAGGGTGCCATCGGCGGCGGCGCCTATCCGGCCTTCGTCGACAATCCGCGGCTGGTTTCGGCCGAGTACATGGCGGCGACCATCCTCAGCGGCCGCAGCAACATGCCGTCCTTCGCCGAACCGACCGACTGGCCGTTCTGGTATCCGCCAACCTGGCTGACCGACACCCAGGTCGCCAACGTCGTCAACTACATCCGCAGCCACTTCGGCAACACCTACACCGACGCCATCACGCCGGAGCAGGTCAACGCCCTGCGACCGGCAAAGCCCGCCGAAGTGGCCAACTGACATCACTCACCCAACGGGAGCGAACATCGTGCGCCACGCCCTTGCCAGCCTCAGCCTTGCCATCACCGGACTCTTCGCCAGCAGCGCCATCGCCACTGACGTGGTCCGCCATCCGCTGCCCGGCGGCAGCAAATTTCCCATCGCAGCCGCCGTCGAAGTGCCAGCCAATGCCACCACCGTCTACCTCAGCGGCAAGGTGCCCCCGATGGTCGACGAGGCCGCCGACAAGAACAGCAAGGCCGCCTTCGGCGACACCGAAAAGCAGACCGTCGGCATACTCACCGCCATCGAAGCTCAGCTCAAGGGCATGGGCCTCGGCATGGGCGACGTGGTCAAGATGCAGGTGTTCCTGGTCGGCGACCCGGACATGGAAGGCCGCATGGATTTCGGCGGCTTCATGAAGGGCTACACGCAGTTCTTCGGCACCGAGGCACAGCCGAACTTGCCTGCACGATCAGCCATGCAGGTGGCGGCGTTGGCGAATCCTGGGTGGCTGGTGGAGATTGAGGTTACCGCCGTACGGCCCTGATCCGCGTTCTGGTCGCCCCTCCTGATTGCAGGAATAGCCGGCAACGCCTGCGGCCGGCGTCCATCTACTTTCTTCCGCTATCGCACTCCCCACATCGACACCTGATTGGAAGATCCCATGCGCGCTGCCCGAAGCGGCTTGATCCGGAATGCATCTGTCCTGCTCGCGCTGTCATTTGCGCTGGCGTCATGCGCTCGCACCGGCCCAACCACACTGACAATATCCGGCGACAGCAAAGCAAACATCGCGGAAGCGCAAACCGGGCAACATGGCGCGATCCGCGTGCTGTCCTGGAACATCTCGAAAGACTCGCCGGTGCGCGATCCGGAGGCTTTCAAGGCCGTCGTAGCCTCCTCCCATGCCAACATACTGTTGCTGGATGAGGTGAAGCCAACTGTCACCGAGCAGCAGATCCGCGATGCACTGCCCGAACCAGACGATGCCCATGGTCGCTGGCACATCAGCTACGGCAGCAGCGGCGGGCACCAGCGCGACGTGATCGTGAGCCGGATGCCTCTGGAGCCGGTTGCCGAGTTCCAGGGCATCCTGCCGTATCCGGAAGCCTCGCTGCGGGAGATCCAGGATGGCATGGCGGAAGCTGGATTCGAGCATCCTGGTCGCAGCACGGAGATAGGCATCGCCGTGAATGGCGCCATCGTGCGGTCGGGTAGTCGCCGGCTGCTGGCGGTCAGCCTGGATCTCGAATGCTGCGGATCGCTACCGATCGGATGGGAAGAGCAAAAACGCCGGATCGAGGTGCGGGAGATTCGACGGCTGATTCGCGCCGTCCTCAACCGCACCCGCGTGGATGGCGTGATCGTCGGGGGCGACTTCAATCTGGTGATGACTGGCCTGCCGCTGGTGATCCTGTCCGGCCCCTACCCGGCACCACACGGCGGACTGATCGCCGCCGAACTCATGCACGTCGATAGCGACCGCACCTGGACCTGGGACGGCCGCGGCACGCCCTTCCCGTCCCGCGCCCTCGATTTCCTGTTCTACAGCCCGGGTTCCCTGAGCCTGGACAGCGGCTACATCCTCGATACCGAAGACTTCAGTCCTGCTGAGTTGCAGCATTGGGGGCTTGCACCGGAATCGTCCTCGACGCTGTCGGATCATCGGCCGTTGGTGGCAGGCTTCAGCTGGACAGGTACCTCCACGAACTAGGCAACATCAAAACGTAAAAAAATGCACTCTGGATCGAATTTTCGAATCCAGACCAATAGCAGCCGCCAGCACGGACCAATGCCAATAAGACTGCTCAGGTTTCAGACAAGGCAGCCCCAGAGCTTCTGAATATCAAGTCTTGTCCGACCTGACTGTCCGGACTACGCTCTCAGGCTAGCGTTCGTCGGTCCGTCATGTCCCCTTCCTTTGTCCATCTGCACCTGCACAGCGAGTTCTCGCTGCGCGATTCCACGATCCGCATCAAGGGGCTGATCCAGCGCTGCGTGGAGCTGGGCCAGCCGGCGGTGGCGCTGACCGACGACAGCAATCTGTTCGCGCTGGTGAAGTTCTACCGGGCGGCGATGGCGGCGGGGATCAAGCCGATTGCCGGCGCCGATGTCTGGGTTGCCGAGCCCGGACAGGCGCCGGGACGCTTCACCCTGCTCTGCCAGGATCACGCCGGCTACCTCAACCTCGCCCGTCTGGTCAGCCGCGCCTATCGCGAAGGCCATCAGGGCGAGCGCGTGGTGGTCGAAGCGGCGTGGCTGGATGCGATGAACGAAGGCCTGATCGCCCTTGCCGGCCGCGACAGCGAAATCGGCATGGCGCTGCGCGAGGGCCGCGATGCCGTGGCTTCACAGGCGCTGCAGCACTGGCACCACGTGTTTGGCGATCGTCTTTGCCTGG
>JAGRJX010000342.1:620-3624 GCA_020442545.1 Lysobacterales bacterium | reverse complement strand
GAGCACCAGAACACGACCTGCCGCCGCCTGCATTTCATCGGTAGCACCGGCGTGCTGGTGTTCCTCGCGCTGGCGATCTTCACGCTCAATCCGTGGTGGCTGCTGGCCATGCCGTTCTGCGGCTACGGCTTCGCCTGGGTCGGGCACTTTTTCTTCGAGCACAACCGCCCGGCTACCTTCAAGCATCCGATCTACAGCCTGATCGGCGACTGGGTGATGTATCGCGACATCCTGATCGGCCGGATTCCGTTCTAAGATTGCCAATCCAACACTAACCGACGTCATCCCCGCAAATGCGGGGAACCAGTGTCTCTGGTTCCATAGATGCAAGCCTCTGGGTGCTCAGCCTTTGGCTGAGTTAGAGCTTTCCCGCCTGCGCGGGTATGACGGCAAGATCAAGAAACTTCAACGCAGGTGATTGCAATGCGATTCGTCGCGCTCCTTCTATTCTGTCTCTCCCTTTCCGCCTTCGCTGCCCAGCCGCCGGATTCCGCTCGCGGGGGCTACGCGCTGGTCATCCACGGTGGCGCCGGCACGCTGCAGCAGAAAGACCTGTCGAAGGAGGCGCTGGACGCCATCCGCACCGACATCGGTCGCGCGCTGGATGCTGGTGACGCCGTGCTGTGCGATGGCGGCAGTTCGCTGGACGCGATCAACGCGGCGCTGGTGGTCATGGAGGACTCGCCGCAGTTCAACGCCGGTCGTGGCGCGGTGTTCAACGCCGAGGGCGTCAACGAAATGGATGCCTCGATCATGGACGGCCGCGACCAGCGCGCGGGCGCGGTGGCCGGCGTGCATCGGGTCAAGAACCCGATCAAGCTGGCGCGTGCGGTCATGGAGAAGTCCAGGCACGTGATGCTGGCCGGCGACGGCGCCGAAATGTTCGCGAAGCAGCAGGGCATCGAGCTGGTGGATCCGAGCTATTTCCGTACCGAATCACGCTGGGAAGCGCTGCAGCGGGCGAAGGCCGCCGAACAACCCGGTGCGAACGTGGTGCCGGACAAGGGCAAGCATTTCGGCACGGTTGGCGCGGTGGCGCTGGATCGCGACGGCCATATTGCTGCGGCGACCTCGACCGGCGGCATGACCAACAAGCGCTGGGGTCGCATCGGCGATTCGCCGATCATCGGTGCCGGCACCTGGGCCGATGATCGCTGCGGCGTTTCGGCCACCGGCTGGGGCGAATACTTCATCCGGCTGGGCATCACCCACGACATCTGTGCCCGCGTCCGCTACGCCGGCCAGTCGCTGCAGGCCGCCGCCGACGAAGTGATCCACAAGCGCCTGCCGGAAGCCGGCGGCAACGGCGGCATCATCGCCATCGACCGCGCCGGGCAGGTCGTCGCCAGCTTCAACACTGCCAACATGGTCCGCGCCTGGATCGACAAGGACGGCAGCCGGCATATCGCGATGTTCGAGGAAGAACTGGCAGCCAAGTAACACGGCATTGTAGGTTGGGGTGAGGAACGAACCCCAACACGCAACGCCTGTTGGCCGGCTATGTTGGGGTTCGCAGGCTCACCCCAACCTACGAGTCGCGGTTTGCATTCCTCGCCATCCTCCAAGCCGCCGCCGCATGGATCGGCAGCCAGAATCCGATCCAGTCGCCGTTGCTTTGCACGCGGAAGGGCAGGAACTTGAGGAACATGGCGAAGCCGGCGCAGAGGGCGACGATCAGCGCGAGGAGGCGCATCCAGGTTGACGTTGCGCGACCGCGCCACAGCGCGGGCAGGGCGACCAGCAGCCCCAGGCACAGCGGATTGAACAGCAGGGCGTTCTCGTTCTGGTAGGCGGCGACGTGTTCGCTGAAGCCCCACAGCCAGAGCAATAGCAAACCACCGAGTCCGGCGCCCAGCCACAGCAGGCCGAGCAGGCTGCCGCTGGCGATGCGTAGTGCTGCCGGACGTTTGCGTCCCAGCCCAAAGGCAAACAATGCCGCCAGCACGAGTCCTGCGCCGACAAAGCGCCAGCGCCAGTACGGCGGTGCGTAGGGTGGATCGGCCAGCCGAGCCGGCGCCAATTCCTGCTCCGCAATCACCAGCGGCCTGCCGTTGGCGGTCTTCGCTTCGCGCAGCGCTTCCGCCAGTCGTTCCGGTACGAAGCTTTCGGTCCAGCGCGACAACGCGGTGTCGGCGAAGGGGCCGAGGCCCGCGCTCATGCCGAGGTACAGCCACGGTTCCGGCTCACCGAGACGCAGCGCCTCGCTGCGATAGGTCAGCCCGCGTGAGCGCCCGAACAATTGCGGTTTCAGGTGACCGTCCATGGCGACATCCAGCGCGTCGCGCACCATGGTCGAGCAGTTGCGGGTGAAGTAGTCGTAGCGATAGCGCGAATTCTGGGGCTTGGCGTTGTTGGCCAGCGCGGCGGCAAGCTGCGTGGCCTGGTCATCGGACAGGCGCAGCCACTGCACCCGGACGCCACGACCCTCACTGGCGTAGTAGGCGAGGTCGTCGCGCAGCGGAATCGCCAGCAGCCGGTATTCCATCTGCCCGCGCAGGAAGTGCAGCAGGAAACCCGGTTCGTAGAAGTTGAAATAGCCGTAGTTGTACAGCGTCGGCTCGCTGCCATCCTGCGAGTCGATCAGGATGGCGTTATGGCCGAAGCGCGACCAGTACTCGCTGCCGGCCTGCATGGTCACCACGCCGACACGGGGTGCGGCGAACGCGGTGGTGGCGAGGATCAGCCACATCAGCAGCGTGGTGATAACGCGTGATGTCATGAGGTTGTTGCTCTTGTCCGGAGCAAAAGCATCGCGGCTCTCACCCCAACCCCTCTCGCGAAGGGCGAGGGGCTCAATGTAGCGTCACGCATGGATGCTGACGAGGAAGGCGTGCACGCGGCGGGCGTCAGCGCTGGATACGCGGAAGTGGAAGCGCCCCAGCACCAGCTCCTCGCCGGCTTCCGGCAAATGGCCAATGGCCGAGATCACCAGCCCGCCCACGGTGTCGTATTCGTCGTCGGGGAAGTCCGCGCCAAAGCGATCATTAAAGTCCTCGATCTGTGT
>JAGRJX010000342.1:0-564 GCA_020442545.1 Lysobacterales bacterium | reverse complement strand
CCGGCGCATCGTCATGCTCGTCGTCGATTTCGCCGACGATCTCCTCCAGCACGTCCTCGATGGTGATCAGCCCGGCCACGCCGCCGTATTCGTCCACGACGATTGCCATGTGGTAGCGCGACAGGCGGAACTCCTTCAGCAGCACGTCGAGGCGTTTGGATTCCGGGATCAGCACCGCCGGCCGCAGCAGTTCGCGGATCGACGTGCTCGGCTGACCATCGGCGAAGCCGCGCAGCAGATCCTTCGCCAGCAGGATGCCGAGAATCTCGTCCTTGTCCTCGCCGTGAACCGGAAAGCGCGAATGGCCGCTTTCGACGGCGATGGCAAGCACCTCGCTGATCGGCGCATCCACCGCCAGCGACACCATCTGCGAGCGCGGGATCATTGCGTCGCCGACCTGCTGCTCGGCCACGGACAGTGCGCCCTGCATCATCGCCAGCGTGTCGCCGGAGATCAGGCCGTCCTGTTGTGCTTCGGTCAGGATTTCGAGCAGGTCTTCGACAGAATCGGGATCGTCGGAAAAGGCCTGGCTCAGCCGCTCCAGCCAGGAGCGCTTTTCTACCG
>JAGRJX010000341.1 GCA_020442545.1 Lysobacterales bacterium | reverse complement strand
GATACTTGTTCAGCGTTGCCCTAGACCTCAGCCGCCAAGGCGGCGTCGTAGCCAGTCGCTGCGTGACGCCACCGGCTCAGCCAGCAGCGCCTTGCGCAGCTGTTCACGCTGCCATGCCGACATCCGCCGTGTGCCCTGGCGCAGACGGTCGCGGTCGGCTTCGTCCAGCGACTGCAGCAGGGCCAGCGTGGCGCCACGCTCGACTTCGGGCACAAAGCTGAACACGCGGCCGGCCAATGCCAGCAGCTCGCGCTCACCCTCGACGAAACGCCACGGCGCTTGTTCGGAAGGACTGAGGCGGGAGAAACCATCGGCCACGGTGCGCTGCTGATCCGGCGGCAGCGCCGCAAATGCCGCGAATGCCGCCACCAGTCCGTCGCGCTCCGCGGGCGGCAGGCTTTGCCACAGTATGAAGCTGTCGCGCGCCCGCGCCCGCGCCTGCGCCGGTAGCGCGCTGAAGCTCTGCGATCGCCGGACCACGCGCTCGCGGCCGCTCGCGTCCAGCCCGCGCCAGCGCCTTGCGTTGTCGAGCAGGGTCAGGCGCTGCTCCGTACCCAGCCTTGGCCACAGCGAGGCGAAACCCTGCAGCAGACGTCGATCCGCCGCTGCCAGCTGCGCAAACGTGGCTGGCGCGTCGTCCAGGGGCTCGGGCGTCACGTCCACCGGCCGCGACGATAGCCCGGCGTCGCCGGAATCCGGCTGCGTGCTCGCCCACCAGCGCAGCTGATCCATCACCGCCAGCTGGCTGGGCATGAGCTGTCCGTCCAGCAAGGGCAGGTCGGGCGAGGCCAGCACGGCCTGTACATCACTCTCCGGAATCGGGGCAGTGGATCGCTGCATCGTCGCCGGCGGAGTCGTCGCGTCCGGTGTGGCGGCGGGCACGCCGAGCGGCGACGCTGGCTTGCCAAACCACCAGAACCCCAGAATGGCCAGCAGCACACACACCAACGGTAGCCCCCAGCGGAGCGCTGTCGCATACCTCCAGAAGCGAACCCGGCCCGGTGACGTCGCTGCCACCGGACTTGCACGAAGGCCGACACGGTCGAATTCATTGCCGCTGAAATCGGCGCTGCGCGGCGCGGACTGCTCGGCGTCGATGATGATCGCTGCATCTGTCAGCGAAGTCTCTCGCAGCGCAGCCGCCGTCTCCAAGGTCGATACCGCCTCCGCTGCCGATGCCACCTCCGGTTCCTGGGTATCAAACAGGCGGTCCAGACGCTGCCGGATCTGCGTCCGTGCGCCCATTTCAAGCGGCGCGGTCAGCGTCGCCAGCCGGGCGCGGAACAGCTGCAGCCACTGTCGGGCATCGGCAATGCCGTCGCCACCCACTTGCAGCCGGGCGCGCATCAGACCAGTCGCCCGCATCAGACCGACCCGCACCTGCCCGACGCGAAGCCCCAGCAGGTCGGCCAGCAGCTCGTCGTCGAAGTCATGCCATACCCGCAGCAGGAAAGCTGCGCGAGCTGCCGGATCCAGCTGCGACAGCAGGACTTCGACCAGGGGGTGATCATCGTCCACCACCAGTCGCCCGCTGCCGGGCAGTTCGGCGCCCAGCATGGCGCGCCAGAACAGCTGCGGGCGACGCGCCGGCATCGCCTCGCCCAGCGCCAGCGGATAGGTGGAAAGGCCGCTATCCAGCCAGTCAGCGGCCTGCTTGCCCTGCGCACCAAACCAGCGGGCGAACCAGTGCGCGTGACCCAAAGCTAGGCGAAGGAACTCCCGCTGCGGATCACGGCCCGTCAGCTTGGCGGCGACCGGCGCGTCAACAGGCGTGAACGAGGTCGGGCTGGCCATCAGGTGCAGGATCGCGGTGTCTGGAGGTGGGCATTCATCCTATCAAGGCACATTGCCCTGCGAGCGGATCGGGCGTACTCCCGCAAACATGGCCAACCCGGGGATCGGGGTTATCCGGAACGGAGAAAATTCAGCTTGACATTGACCAGAATCCTGCTCTCTCGCCTGCAGCAAGGGATTCCGGCCGATTCTGTTTTGCACAAGCCGGCAGCTGAGACGGTTAACAGTCATATTTACATCACAATCCACCGAAACTGCATCAAAAACATCACCTAATATCTTGTTTTATAAAACTAATTTGGAACTGGTCAAAAATTCACCAAGGCAACGGAGTTCACGCAACCGCGCCCTTCCTTCACTTTGTTAAGGCGCTAGTCCACACAGTTATCCACAGAAGCTGTGGATTAATGCGATTTCCTTTTGCAGGACGGTCACTTGGATGCAATAGCTGAAGCAGATCACCAGAATTGAGTGCTAAGTTGAACCGCAGCGAAACGGCGCGACGACCAACAGCGCGGATCGGGCGCCTGCGGCACCCGCCGGATACACTGCAGGAATGCCCGACAGCGCCGCCACGGCCTGGCTGCGGGTGGCGCTGCCGGTGCCGCTGCCCCAGGCCTTCCACTACCGCTTGCCCGATGCCGCCATGCCCGATGCTGGCTGGGTGGGCTGCCGCGTCCGCGTGCCGTTCGGCAGCCGCTCGCTGGTCGGCGTGGTGGTGGGCATCGATCCTGCCGCGCCAGCCGACAGCGAGCAGGCATCCCGGCTGCGCGAGATCGAGGCGCGTCTGGACGACACGACGCCGCTGCATGGCGAACTGCTGGCCAGCCTGCACTGGGCCGCCGGCTACTGGCAGCGACCGCTGGGCGAAGTGCTGAACCACGCGCTGCCGTCGCTGCTTCGCGAAGGCGAGCCGCTGCCGGCGTCCGGCGAGGCCGGCTGGCGGCTGCTGGATGACGCCGACATCGGCAAGCTGCGCCGTGGCAGCCGGCCGCGAATACTGGCCGAGCGCCTGCGCGAACACGGCCCGCAGCGCGAAGCCTCGCTGGGTGAGGCCATTCCCGGCTGGCGTGATGCCCTGCGACGGCTCGACCGGCGCGGCTGGGTGTCGCCGATTCGACTGTCTGCCGCCGCCTCAACGACACCGCATGCCGCCGGGCCGACGCTCAATGACGAGCAGCGAACCGCCGCTGCAGCCATCACCCGGTGTCCCGGCTTCCGCAGCTTTCTGCTCGACGGCGTTACCGGCAGCGGCAAGACCGAGGTCTATCTGCAGGCGATCACCGACTGCCTGGCACGCGGCAGGCAGGTTCTGGTGCTGGTGCCGGAAATCGGGCTCACCCCGCAGCTGCTGCGGCGCTTCCGCGAACGCCTGCCGGTCAGCGCACTGGCAACTCATTCGGGCATGAGCGACCGTGAGCGGCTGGCAGCCTGGACGGCGATGTCGCGCGGCGAGGCGCGGGTGCTGATCGGCACCCGCTCGGCCATCTTCACGCCGCTGCCCGATGCTGGTCTGATCATCGTCGACGAGGAGCACGACGCCAGCTACAAGCAGCAGGACGGCTTCCGCTACCACGCCCGCGATTTCGCGCTGTATCGGGCCAAGGCGCTGGACGTGCCGGTGGTCCTCGGATCGGCTACGCCGTCGCTGGAATCGCTGCGGCTGGCCATGGACGAACGCCACACCACCCTGCGCCTGCGTCATCGCGCCGTTGCCGCCGCAAGGGCACCGATGATCCGCGTGCTCGACGCCCGCCGCCAGCGGCTGGACGGTGGCCTGGGGCAGCCCGCCCTTGACGCCATCGGCCGCCATCTCGCCGACGGCAACCAGGTGCTGGTGTTCCGAAACCGCCGCGGCTACGCGCCGGTGCTGCTCTGCCACGACTGCGGCTGGAGCGCGCGCTGCCGCCACTGCGAGGCGGCGCTGACCGTGCACAGCGGCGGCGGCCGACTGATCTGTCACCACTGCGGCGCGCGGCAGTCGGCACCTCCGGCCTGCCCGGACTGCGGCAGCCTTGGCCTGCAGCCGCAGGGTGCCGGCACCGAGCGTCTGGAAACCGTGCTGGCCGAACGCTTTCCCGACACCACGCTGATCCGCGTCGACCGCGACACCACGCGCGGTCGCGACGCCCTGGCCGCGCATGTCGACCGGCTCGGCAACCAGCCCGGCATCCTGGTCGGGACACAGATGCTGGCCAAGGGTCATGACCTGCCGTGCCTGACGTTGGTGGTGGTGGTCGGCATCGATGAAGGCCTGTTCAGCAGCGACTTCCGCGCCGGTGAGCGGCTGGCGCAGCTGCTGGTGCAGGTGGCCGGACGCGCCGGACGTGCCGAACGCCCCGGCGAGGTGCTGCTGCAGACGCACCATCCCCAACACGCACTGCTGACGGCACTGCTGCAGGGCGGCTATCACGGCTACGCCGAAGCCGAACTGGCCGAACGCGAGGCCGCGGCGCTGCCGCCGTTCGGTCATCTCGCCCTGCTGCGGGCGGAAGGCAAGACCGTCCAGCAGATCAATGAATTCCTGGCCGTCGCCAAGTCGCTGCTGCCGCAGGCCGCCCACATCGACGCACACGGCCCGCTGCCGGCACCGATGCCGCGCCGCCAGGGCCGCCAGCGTGCCCAGTTGCTGCTGTCGGCGCCGGATCGCAGCAGCCTGCACCGCCACCTCGGCCGATGGACGCAAGCGCTCTACGATTTGCCCGAAGCCCGCCGCCTGCGCTGGTCGCTGGATGTCGATCCGCAGGATTTGTTCTGAGTCAGCACCGCATACAGCCATGCGAGCCATCGCAGGAGCCACGGCACACCGAGACCCAAACGACCTGCGTGGACTACCAGCGTCTGGCGTGAATCAAAGCAGCTGCCCCTTCACGTCCTCGGCCAGACGAATTTCCTCGTCGCCCTCTTCGTAACTGCTGCCCGGCAGGCGGCGGCAATCGGCCTCGGTTTCGGCTTCGGAACGCTCGACTGGTTG
Organism: Lysobacterales bacterium; assembly: GCA_020442545.1. Classification (GTDB taxonomy): domain Bacteria; phylum Pseudomonadota; class Gammaproteobacteria; order Xanthomonadales; family Xanthomonadaceae; genus JACKOX01. The sequence goes on along the minus strand of JAGRJX010000341.1, from coordinate 1,217 downwards.
CTCCTCCACGCTGAACGCAACGGGCACGCAGATGTCATCCGCATAGCGCACGCCATCCCATTCCAGGATCACCATCGGCCACTGACGAACCGCTTCCCGTGCGGACCTGAGGAACGGGTTTGCGCCGTGCACAGGCTGACCATCGATCAACGCGGAAAGGATGCGGTTTCGCTTCCCCCCTGAACCAGGCTTGACCAGCATCACGACATTGGCACCATTTGCCGATCGCCTCATCGATGACGGGTAAACCGGTATCTGAAAGCGCTTGCCCTCGTCGTACCAGGCAGCGGTGAGCTCAACATCATGAACCTTGAACGCCACACCATTTTCTCTCGTCTCGGCCACCAGCCATAGCGACACGCGAGTCGCCCAGTCGTAAGGCACTCCCTTGTCCTGCGCGGGGAGGATATGCCAACGATTCAGTGCCTTTTCAAAGGGTTCCGTCAAGAAACCGGGGACGCCGGCGCCCATACGAACGGCAGTTACGGCACCCTCCGCATTGACCTTGATGTCAGCGCGTATGGGCTGCAGAACCTTCTCCCCTTTTGCGGCCGGGTTTGGCGGTCCGACCGATATCCGCCCCAACTGGGCAGCCGCAAGCGGCGAACTCGACAAGATCAGAACCCACAAAATCAACAGATGCGGATGCCGCATTCCATACTCCTCGGAGGCCGGAAAAAGAAAGGCTCCGGGTTACGGAGCCTTTTCATCATGCAACGGGCGCTGGGCAGCCACCAACCGGCAACCCGGAAAGCCTGCTCAGGCGGTAAACAGCGCGCGCATCTTCTTGAGCGCCTGCGCTTCGATCTGGCGGATGCGCTCGGCGGAAACGCCGTATTCGTCGGCCAGTTCCTGCAGCGTGGCCTTGGGCTCGGCGAGGAAGCGGCGGGCGACGATGTCGCGGGCGCGCTCGTCGAGATCGGCGAGGCCACCACGCAGCAGCTCCAGCTGGCTGTCTTGCTCGTCCTGGCGCTCGTAGGTGAGCGACGGGTCGTCTTCATGGCCGACCAGGTACGCAGCCGGTGCCGGCGGGTTGTCGTCGCCATCGTCAACGGGCGCTTCGAAACCGATGTCGCGGCCGGACAGGCGCGACTCCATCTCCATCACCTCGCGTTCGCTGACGTTGAGGTCCCTGGCGACGGCGCTGACTTCGGCGGCATTCAGCCAGCCCAGGCGCTTTTTCGACTTGCGAAGGTTGAAGAACAGCTTGCGCTGCG
>JAGRJX010000340.1:1737-2393 GCA_020442545.1 Lysobacterales bacterium | reverse complement strand
TGGTCTGATCAATCAAACCCATGATCATGGCGTCGTCGCTGACGACGAGACCTGCTTTGGCTTCAGAGGTTCCCGTGGGAGCGCCGAGTAGCGGAGGAAGCCGGCGGGGAAAGGCGCGTATGTTTGAGGCCATGGATGGCCGAGTTCGCGCCGGCCGACGGATTCCGAGCAACGCAGGGAACGGCAGCGTAGCTGACGCGCGGACGTCGGGTGTCCTTTCTTTTGGCTACTGTTTCTTTGGACAAGCAAAGAAAAGTAGCTCGACTGCGCCGAAGGCGATGTCGAAAGCTCTTGATCCAAAAAGGACCGGAAACGCGACCGGACTTCGCTCAATCACCCATGCCGCCACGACGTCTGCGCCATCCGCCGCGCCAGCGCCTGCGCGTACCCGGCGCCCAGTTCCCGCGGCAGGTAGCGTCCGGCTCCACGCTCGGCGCGGAGATCGCCTTCGTTCCACACCAGACGACCGTTCGACAGCGTCTGCGTGGCGATGCCGGTGACGGTTCGGCCTTCGAAGACGTTGAAGTCGACGTTCTGGTGATGAGTCTTCGCGGAAATCGTGCGTGAACCGTTCGGGTCCCAGACCACCAGGTCGGCATCGGCGCCAACACGCACCGCACCCTTGCGCGGATACAGGTTGAAGATCTGTGCGGCGT
>JAGRJX010000340.1:0-1665 GCA_020442545.1 Lysobacterales bacterium | reverse complement strand
CGTAATGCCAGAGCACCGACATGCGATCCTCGACGCCACCGCAGCCGTTCGGAATCTTGGTGAAGTCGTCCTTGCCAGCGGCTTTCTGCGGCGCACAGAAGCAGCAGTGATCGGTGGCCGTCGTCTGCAGATGACCGGCCTGTAGTCCCGCCCACAGCGCATCCTGGTGGTGCTTCGCGCGGAACGGCGGGCTCATCACGTGCGCGGCGGCGAATTCGAAGTCTTCGTGTTCGTAAACGCTGTCGTCAATGGTCAGGTGCCCGGCCAGCACTTCGCCGAACACGCGCTGGCCTTCGCCGCGCGCACGGGCAATCGCGTTCAGCGAATCCTCGCAGCTGTTGTGCACCACGTAGATCGGCGTGCCCAGCACCTCGGCGATGCGGATCGCGCGATTGGCCGCTTCGCCCTCCACCGCCGGCGGCCGCGACAACGGATGCGCCTTCGGCCCGGTGATGCCCTTTGCTAGGAGCTGCTGCTGCAGCTGGAACACCAGCTCGCCGTTTTCGGCATGCACGGTGGGCAGCGCGCCAAGCTCGATGCAACGGCTGAAGCTGTTCACCAGCGCCTCGTCGTCGCACATGATGGCGTTCTTGTAGGCCATGAAGTGCTTGAAGCTCTGCACGCCGTGCTCCTGCGCGAGGATGCCCATGTCGCGCGACACGCTCTCGTCCCACCAGGTCACGGCCACGTGGAAGGCGTAGTCGGCGGCGGCCTTCTCGGCCCAGCCGCGCCAGGTGTTGAAGGCCTCCATCAGCGACTGCTGCGGGTTCGGAATCACAAAGTCGATAATCGACGTAGTGCCACCGGCGAGTCCGGCCGCAGTCCCGGTGTAGAAATCGTCGCTGGCCACCGTGCCCATGAAGGGCAGCTGCATGTGCGTGTGCGGATCGATGCCGCCGGGCATCACGTAGCGGTCGCCGGCGTCGATCACCTCGGCGCCGACCGGCGCTTCAAGATTCTCGCCAATGGCGCTGATGCGACCGTCGATGCACAGCACGTCGGCACGATAGCTGTGCTCGGCATCGACGACGGTGCCGCCGCGGATCAGGATGGCTGGTGTTATCGAGTTCGTTGTCGTCATGACGGATTCCTCCATTGGTGGCCGCACATCGACGACCTCTTTCAGTATCAGGATGCCTCGCGAAACGGCTTCAGTTGCGACGAAGCTTCATCAGCAGCAGATGCACGATGGCCGCAATCGCGAGGCCAACGAACCACGCGTAGGCATAGATGGTCTCGAATATCGCCGGCACCGAATCAACGAAGCCGGCGGCCTTGAGGAAACCCGGCAGGTTGGGCAACACGCCCAGCACCAGTGCCACCAGCGCTGCCGGATTCCAGCCGCCTTTGTAGCGATAGGCGCCGTCGTGGCGGAACAGGCGGTCGCGATCCAGTTCGGTGCGGCGGATCAGGTAATAGTCCGCCAGCATGATCCCGGCAATCGGGCCGAGCAGCGCGGAGTAGCCGATCAGCCAGGTGAAGATGTAGGCGCCAGTGGATTCCAGCAGTTTCCACGGGAAAATCGCGATACCGATGCCGGCGGTGATGTAGCCGCCCATGCGGAATGAGATTTTTCCCGGCGCGAGATTGCTGAAGCCATTGGCCGGCGCCACGACGTTCGCCGCGAGGTTGGTGGTCAACGTGGCCAGCACCAGCGCCAGCAGC
>JAGRJX010000061.1 GCA_020442545.1 Lysobacterales bacterium | reverse complement strand
AGCGCAACGTGCACATCGTCGACGGGCAGATCACCGATCTGCTGCAGGAACCGGTGCTGAAAGCGGCCGAACATGCTGCCGAACGCGCCGCCGCGGCCGCACAGGGCTGAGGAGAACGCCATGTTCGGCTACTACCTGTCGCTGGGCTGGCGCAGCCTGCGCCGCAACCCGATCCTCACCGGCCTGATGATCCTGACCCTGTCGGTGGGCATCGCCGCCAGCATGTCCACGCTGACCGTGCTGCACATGATGTCCGGTGATCCGATCCCGCATAAGAGCGACCGCCTGTTCGTACCGCAGTTCAACTACGGTGACCTGCGCGGCTACGATCCCAGTGAAGACCTCTCGCAGCAGGTCGCCTACCGCGAGGCGCGCAACCTGCTGGAAGCGGACGTGGGCGTGCGGCGCGTGGCCGTGTACGGACTGAGTGGCGCACTGCGCACCGAGGACCCCGAATTCCAGGCGATTCTGGGCAACGGTCTCGCGCCGACGCGTGACTTCTTTGCCATGTTCGAGGTCCCGTTCCTGCACGGTGGCGTCTGGAGCGTGCAAGAGGAACAGAATGCCGCCGATGTGGTGGTACTCAACCGCGACATGGCTGAACGCCTGTTTGGTCGCACCGACGTGGTCGGCGAGCGCGTGCGCATGGGCGACGATTTCTACAAGGTGGTCGGCGTTACCGATCACTGGCTGCCGCTGCCGAAGTACTACCGGTTGATCGGCGGCAACGGCGGCGCTTACTACGGCGAAGAGGAGTACTTCGAGCCATTTGCCACCGCCGTGCGCCACGAGGAATCAAACAGCGGCAGCAACAACTGCAACGGCACGGCACCGGCGCCCGGATGGCAGGGCTGGCTGGATTCGGACTGTACCTGGATCCAGTTCTGGTTCGAGACGGCGTCCGCGTCGGAGCGACAAGCCGTGATCGACTACCTCAACGCCTATGTCGACGAGCAGAAGAAGCTCGGCCGCTTCGAGCGCCCGACGCGCGTCGCCGTGCATGACGTGATGGAGTGGATGGCCTATCTGGAAATCGTCGGCGACGACAGCCGTATCTCCACCTGGCTGGCCTTTGGCTTTCTGCTGGTCTGTCTGGTCAACACGGTCGGACTGCTGTTGGCCAAGTTCACTGCCCGGCAGGGCGAGATTGGCGTGCGCCGTGCGCTGGGCGCGTCCCGGCGCGAGATCTTCAGTCAGTACCTGATCGAAGCCGCAGTGATCGGCCTGGTCGGCGGCGTCAGTGGCCTGCTGCTGGCTTTCGGCGCGCTGGCGTTGATCGCCAGGCAGTCGAGCACGCTGTCGATGGTGACCAGCATGGACTGGCAGATGCTGCTGCTGACCATCGTGCTGGCGGTGGTCGCCAGCATCCTCGCCGGCCTGCTGCCAACCTGGCGCGCCTGTCAGGTGCTGCCGGCTCTGCAGCTGAAGTCGCAATAAGGAGAACGCCATGGAACTGCGACCGATATTCTCAACCCTGTTGCGCAACAAGACCGGTGCGATCCTGATCGCGCTGCAGGTGGCGCTGACGCTGGCCATCGTCAGCAACGCGCTGTTCATCATCAACCAGCGGCTGGAAACCGCAGCCCGTCCAAGCGGCGTGGACGACGAGTCGCGCGTCTTCCAGGTTGGCGTCGGTTCGTTGGAAGAATCCGACGATCCGATTGCGCAGCAGCGCCGCGACGAGGATGCGATCCGCGCGGTGCCGGGCGTCGAGTCCGTGGCCTGGACCAACCAGGTGCCGCTCGGGCAGTCGGGCTGGGGCCTGAGTCTGTTCAATTCGCGCGATCAGGAGCAGCCCAGTTCATGGACGGCGCTGTACTTCTCACCGGGACCGCTGGTGGACACGCTGGGCCTGCGCATCGTCGAAGGCCGCGACCTCATCGAGTCCGATATCGATGAAATCGACCTTGAGACGCAGCGAAGCTTTGGTCGCAAGGCGCTGGTGACGGCGGCGCTGGCGAAGCGCCTGTCGCCGGAGGAAAGCGTGGTTGGCAAGACCGTCTACATCGGCAGCGGCGAAGGCGCGACCGCTGTGGAGGTGGTGGGCGTGGTCGAACGCCTGCAAACACCGTGGGCGCAGACGGATGAGGACGGCTACATGGCCACCATTTCCGCCATGCGGGTCAAGCAACGCTTTTCGCGATTCGCCATTCGCGCGGCCGCGGGCGAGACGGATCGCGTCCAGCGCGACGTGGAGGCCGCGCTGCTGGCACAGGGCAGCGGTCGGCTGATCGTGCAGAACCGGAGCATCGCCGAGAGCCGCGTCAACCGCTACCGTTCCGACAAGGCCATGGCCGGCACGCTGGTGACGGTCACACTGCTGCTGCTTCTCGTCACCGCCAGCGGCATCGTCGGCATGGCCAGCCTGTGGGTGAACCAGCGGCGCAAGCAGATCGGCGTGCGCCGTGCGCTGGGTGCCACGCGCTTCGACATCCTGCGCTACTTCCTCACCGAAAACCTGATGATCACCGGCGTCGGTGTGCTGATCGGCAGCGTGCTGGCGCTGGCGTTGAACCAGCTTCTGGTCAGCCAGATGGAGCTGCCGAGACTGCCGCTGGGCTATATCGGCTTTGGCGTGATGGCGCTGTGGCTGCTGGGCGTTCTGGCGGTTTACGGACCGGCGCGTCGCGCCTCACTGGTGCCGCCCGCCGTTGCCACCCGCGCCGCCTGATGGCCGGCGGCGCTGAATGCCGTTGCCATGCTCTTCGCGCTGCCAGCGGACCGGTCACCGGCCCGCTGGCAGCGCCAGTCGCCCGTTCCGTTAAGCTTGCGCCCATGTCCAACGCCACCATCCTGGTCATCGACGACAACCCTGCGGTTGCCACCGCGCTGTCGGTACTGTTCTCGCTGCACGATCTCGACACGCTCCACGCCGAGACGCCGGAAGCCGGTCTGGCGATGCTGGAGCGGCGGGACGTTGATCTCGTCATCCAGGACATGAACTTCACCGAAGACACCACCTCCGGCGAGGAAGGCGAGGCGCTGTTCGCGACCCTCCGCGAGCGCTTTCCCGATCTGCCGGTGATCCTGCTGACCGCGTGGACGCAGCTGTCCAGCGCGGTCGATCTGGTCAAGGCCGGCGCCAGCGACTACATCGGCAAGCCCTGGGACGACCGCAAGCTGCTGGCCAGCGTTTCCAACCTGATCGAGCTGGGCCGCTCGCGGCAGGCACTGAAGGCGCGTGATGCCGCGGACCGCCGTTCGCAGCGCAGCCTGCGCGAGCGCTATGACCTCTGCGGCATGGTATTCGCCGACCCGGCCACCGAGCGCATGCTGTCGCTGGCCTGCCAGGTGGCGCGCGCCGACGTGCCGGTGCTGATCACCGGACCCAACGGCGCCGGCAAGGAATGCATCGCCTCGATCGTCCAGGCCAATTCCGCGGTGAAGGACGGACCGTTCATCACGGTCAACTGTGGTGCGCTACCGTCGGAGCTGATCGAAGCCGAGCTGTTCGGCGCCGAGGCCGGCGCCTATACCGGTGCCAGCAAGGCGCGGCAGGGCAAGTTCGAAGCGGCTGATGGCGGCACGCTGTTCCTCGACGAGATCGGCAACCTGCCACCGAACGGCCAGATGAAGCTGCTGCGTGTGCTGGAAACCGGGCGCTTCTCGCGGCTGGGTTCCAACAGCGAAAAGCAGGTGAAGGTGCGGGTGATCAGCGCCACCAATGCCGATCTTCCGGCGATGATCCGCGACGGCAGCTTCCGTGAGGACCTGTTCTACCGCCTGAACGTCATCGAAGTGGAACTGCCGCCGCTGGCGAAGCGTCCGGCGGACATCCTGCCGTTGGCGCGCCTGTTCCTTGGTGACGAGCACGAGCTCGGGCCGGATGCCGAAGCGGCGCTGCTGCACTACCGCTGGCCCGGCAACGTGCGCGAGCTGAAGAACGTGATGCAGCGTGCGCGGCTGCTGGCGACGCAGCGCGTGGTTGGCGCCAGCAACCTTGCGCTGCCCACGCAGTCGGTTACAGCCTCTGCCGCAAACAACGGCGACAACGACCCCGACGCGCGGGACATCCGTGCCGCGCTGGATCGTGCCGGCGGCGTAATCGCCCAGGCCGCCGCCGAGTTGGGTCTGTCGCGCCAGGCGCTTTACCGGCGCATGGATCGCCTCGGCATCGAGCGGCCCTGACATGGGCAGCCGCCTGAAGCGACGCTCGCTGGCGGGACGGCTGCTGCTGCACATGCTGCCGGTGCTGATGCTGGCGCTGCTACTGCAATGGCAGCTGGCCACGTGGCTGGACGACGATGTGCTGGCGCTGCTGCTCGGCCTGATCGCGGCTCTGCCGCTGCTGCTGTGGGCGACGCGACGCGCGCTGGGTCCGCCGCTGTCGCTGTTCCGCTCGCTGGCCGGCACCGTCAACAGCTATCGCGATGCCGATTACAGCTTCGGCATTCATTGGCGGTCCGACGACGAGATCGGCGACCTCGTGAGTGCGCACAACGCGCTGGGCGACACGCTGCGCGAGCAGCGCCTGGATCTGGTGCAGCGCGAACTGCTGCTCGACACCATGCTGCAGAACACCCCGGTGGCGATGCTGCTGTTTGATCTCGCCGATCGGGTGATCTACGCCAATCTCTCCGCCCGGCGCCTGCTCAACGACGGGCGCCGCATCGAGGGCATGTCGCTGCTGCAACTGCTGGATGGCGCGCCGCCGGCACTGGCCGAAGCCATGGATCGCGGTGGTGACGGCCTGTTCACCGTGGCGACGGCCGATGGCGAAGACGAGGACATCTACCACCTGTCGCGACGCGGCTTCCGGCTCAACGGCCGTCGCCATGAGCTGGTCCTGCTGCGCCACCTCACCGCCGAACTGCGTCGGCAGGAAGTGCAGACCTGGAAGAAGGTGATCCGCGTCATCAGCCACGAACTCAACAACTCGCTGGCACCGGTGGCGTCGCTCGCGCATTCGGGTGCTGAGCTGCTCAGGCGCGGCCAGCCCGAGCGTCTGGCACCGGTGCTGACCACCATTGAGGAGCGCGCCCGACACCTGGAACGGTTCATCCAGGGCTATGCGCGCTTCGCCAAGCTGCCGATACCGCAGCTGGAGCGGGTCAGCTGCACCGAACTGGTCAAGCGCCTCAAGGGCCAGGCCGTGTTTTCAGTTGACGGCGACATTCCCGATGCCGCGCTGCGCATCGACAGTGCGCAGATTGAACAGGCGCTGCTCAATCTGCTGAAGAACGCGGCCGAATCGGGCGGCGAGGTGTCGGAAATCCGGCTTCGCATGCGCCTGGTGCCGGACTGGACCCGCATCGAAGTGCTCGATCGCGGCAGCGGCATGTCCAGCCAGGTGCTGGCCAATGCGCTGCTGCCGTTCTACTCGACCAAGCGCGACGGCACCGGGCTCGGCCTGGCGCTGGCGCGCGAGATCGCCGAAGCGCACGGCGGTCGCCTTTTGCTGCGCAACCGTGATGGCGGCGGCTTGAGCGTGGCGGTGAGCCTGCCGGCGATTGACTGATCGCGGCGGGATTAGGGCCTGTTAACGCTATGGAGACGGGCTACGCCACGATTGGCCGCGTGCGATGCTAGGAAGAGCAAGCGAGCTTATGTCGATAAGTGAGCGAACGATGACGCCGCAGCGTGTGCGGCCAAACGTGGCCCAGCCATAATTATGAACGAGGGGTTGCGCTGTCCGCCCGTCCGGCGACCGCGCACGGCTTGAACAGGCGGCCAGCCTGCCGCTACGCCGCGCACGACCACCGGACGAGCGGACAGCGCAACGTAGCCCATCTCCATAGCGTTAACAGGCCCTAGCTGCCGATCTTGCCCTGCAGATAACGCTCCAGACCCACTCGCCCGATCAGGCTGAGTTGGGTCTCGATCCAGTCGACGTGCTCCTCCTCGGATTCGAGGATGCTCTCGAACAGCTCACGACTGACGTAGTCTTTCACCGACTCACAGTGCTCGATGGCGGCCTTGAGATCGGGAATCGCGGCCATTTCCAGCTTCAGGTCGCACTGCATGATTTCCTTCGGATCCTCGCCAATCAGCAGCTTGCCCAGCTGCTGCAGGTTCGGCAGGCCTTCGAGGAACAGGATGCGCTCGATCAGCTGATCGGCATGCTTCATTTCATCGATGGATTCGTGGTGCTCGTGCTCGGCCAGCTCTTTCAGGCCCCAGTCCTTGAGCATCTTGGCGTGCAGGAAATACTGGTTGATCGCGGTCAGCTCGTTGTAGAGCGCGCGATTGAGGTGTTCGATGACTTTGGCGTCGCCCTTCATGGCCGTTCTTCCCAGAACTTGGATCAACGGTCAGGGTAGCGAGTCTGCCGCGGGCGCGCAGTAACGAAAATCGCACGCATTCGCGTGCGCGGCGATGCTCAGGCCGCTTTCAGGACCGGCAGGGTGAAGCAGGGCTGTTCGGCGTCCAGCAGCTCCTGCGCAAGATCGGTGCAGCTGCCGCAGCCGGTGCCGAGACCGGTTTCGATGGCCAGCCCCGCCACGTCGCGCACGCCGGATGCCGCCGCTTCGCGGATCGCGCGATCGGTGACTCCGTGACAGACGCAGACGTACATGGGCGAACTCCTCGCCGATCAGGAGTGATCGGCACCGTCATTCAAATACAAATGCGAATGATTGTCAATCAGAAGACTGAATGACGGGTGGATCAGCGCCGACGCGGCCGGCGATGGCCGCCGTCGCGGCGCTGCGGCAGTTCGGGCGCCGCTTCGAGGATGTCGCTGCCGCCGGCCAGTTGCTGCGCGGCTGGCGCGAGGTGCAACAGCGCGCGATGGTAGACGCCACGTTTGAAGTTGACGACGTTCTGCAGCGGGTACCAGAAATCAACCCAACGCCAGGAATCGAACTCGGGCGAGTCGGTGGCGTCGAGCTTCACGTCGGCCTCGTTGCCGAGCAGGCGCAGCAGGAACCAGACCTGCTTCTGGCCGATGCACAGTGGCCCCTTGCCGTGGCGCAGACAGCGTCGCGGCAGCCGGTAGCGCAGCCAGCCCGGCGTACTGCCCAGCAGCTCGACATGATGCGGCAGCAGACCGGTTTCCTCGGCCAGTTCGCGGTACATCGCCTCTTCCGGCGTCTCGTCGGTGTTCATCCCGCCCTGCGGGAACTGCCAGCCGTCGCGACGCACGCGGCGCGCCCAGAACACGCGACCGTCGTCGTGCATCAGCACGATGGCCACGTTCGGGCGAAATCCGTCCGGATCAATCACGGGACGGTCTCCAATGCTTATCTGTCCACGACAATGCCACAGCCCCGCCGCACTGTCATCGCATGGTGCGGGATTCCCCCGTGATCGTTCACTGTTCGCCGGTGCCGCGCCGGCATGGCAAGCAGCGGACGTTGACAGCATCGCGCTGCCCGTGGTGTCCTTCATCCATGAACGCGCTTCCGACCCTGCCTGACTGCATCGCCTTCGGCGATGGCGCGACGGCGCGCGTCTGCACCACCACGACCACGACCCTTGCCCCAAGGGTGCGGCGGCTCGTGGCCATCTGAATCATCGAGCACACCGCACCCGGTCCGGGTCGCGGTGGCAGCGCAATCCGGTACGGTGGCGGTTCCAACCGGGACTTGCCATGCCACCTTCACCAGAATCTCCAGAGCATCGGGTTGCTGCAGCAGCGCCGCACTGCCACGTCCACAAGTTCGGCGGCAGCAGCGTTGCCACGGCCAGGCGTCTGTTGGCAATCCGTGAGCTTGTTGGCGACGGTTCTGCGCGAACCGCTGTCGTGGTGTCGGCCTTGCGTGGCGTCACCGATGCGCTGGTGGGACTGATCGACGTCGCGCGGACCGGCGCGGCATGGCGTGATCCGCTTGCCGCGTTGCTGGCACGGCATCACCAGGTGGCAGACGAGTTTGGGTTGCGCGACCCGACAGCGCTGCATCACGCCATCGACGATGCCTTCGCGCCGCTGGATGGCTGGCTCCGCGATATTGCCAAAGGCGCCGATGATCCAGCACTCGACGCGCAGATTCATGGTCTTGGCGAAGCGGGCAGCTCGTTGCTGCTTCACGTGCTGCTGTCCGGGAAGGATGCTGGCTGGCGACGTCTGGATGCGCGCGAGGTGCTGGTCGTGCATCAGGGCGAGCTGGGCGCCGTGGTCGACTGGGACGCATCGCGTTGTCGTTTCGCGGATTGGGATGCCGAACAGCCCGGCGCGCCGCTGGTCATCACCGGCTATGTGGCCAGCGACGAGGCGGGACAGCCGACCACGCTGGGTCGCAACGGCGGCGACTACTCGGGCGCGATCTTCGCCGTTCTGCTGGGGGCGGACCAGCTGACCATCTGGACCGATGTCGAGGGCGTGCTGTCCGCCGACCCACGACAGGTTCGCGATGCCGTCTGTCTGCCGGCGCTGTCCTATCGTGAGGCCTGCGAGCTGGCCTATTTCGGCGCCACTGTCCTGCATCCGCAGAGCATCGCGCCGGCCATGCAGCAGGGCATTCCCATCCGCATTCGCAGCGCGCTGCGGCCCGACAATGAAGGCACGCTGATTTCGGTCGGCGACGGCATCGACGGCGAACGTCATCCGGTCAAGGGTCTGAGTCTGGTCGAGCGCCACGCCCTGCTCGAATTGTCCGGTACCGGCCTGGCCGGCGTTCCCGGCACGGCCGAGCGCCTGTTCGCCGCCCTGCATGCCGCGCAGGTCTCGGTGACGATGATTTCGCAGGGCTCTTCGGAACACTCCATCTGCTGCGTCATTCGCGATGACCAGCACGTCATCGCGCGTGACGTTGTGCAGAAGGCCTTCGCCGAGGAAATCGCCAGCGGTCAGGTGGCCGGCGTATCCGTATCCAGCGACATCAGCGTGCTGGCCGCGGTGGGTGACGGCATGGCCGGCCGACCCGGCGTGGCGGCGCGGCTGCTGGGCGGCCTGGCGCAGGCGCGCGTCAACGTACGCGCGATCGCCCAGGGCGCGGGCGAGCGCAACATCTCGGTGGCGATCCAGCGCGGCGATGCACAGCGCGGCCTGCGCGCGGCACATGCGGCGTTCTGGCTGTCGCCGCAGAGCATGTCGGTGGGACTGATCGGCCCCGGCAACGTCGGCCGCGCGCTGCTCGGTCAGCTGGCGGCGTTCGACGCCCGTCGCGCCGCCAGGCCTCGCGAAGGCCTGCGCCTGCGACTTCGCGCCATTGCCAACAGCCGTCGCATGAGCCGCGATGAACGCACCTGGAGCGACATCGGCCACGACTTCGATCCGCGCGCCGCGCTGGCCGACAGCGAAGCGCTGGATCTCGACGCCTTGACCGACCATGTTGACGACGAGCACACCCCGCATGCGCTGATCATCGACTGCAGCGGCAGCGACGCCGTGGCCGCGCGTTACGCCGACTGGCTGCGACGCGGCATCCACGTGGTCACCCCGAACAAGCATGCCGGCAGCGGTGCGCTGGATCGCTATCGCGAAATCCGCGCGGCCTCGCAAGGCGGCGGGCAGTTCCGCTACGAAGCCACGGTCGGCGCCGGCCTGCCGGTGATCCAGACCCTGCGTTCGCTGCTGGATACCGGCGACGAGCTGATCGCCATTGACGGACTGTTCTCCGGTACGCTGGCGTGGCTGTTCAATTGCTTCGACGGCAGCCGGCCGTTCTCCGAACTCCTGCTGAAAGCACGATCGATGGGCTACACCGAACCAGATCCGCGCGAGGACCTGTCCGGAATGGACGTGGCGCGGAAGACCGTGATCCTCGCGCGCGAGGCCGGCATCGACATGGAGCTCGGCAAGGTCCACATCGAGAATCTGGTACCGGAAGCACTGCGTGACCTTCCGCTGGGTGACTTCCTCGCACGCGCCGGCGAACTCGATGCACCCATGGCCGCGCGACTGCAAGCCGCGCAGGCCGGCGGCGGCAAGCTGCGTTACCTGGCCGAACTGGATCGCGAGGGCAATGCGCGCGTTGGCCTGACCTCGCCACCGGCCGATCATCCCAGCCTGCACGGCCGCCTGACCGACAACCTGATCCAGTTCCGCACACAGCGCTATCCGGACAACCCACTGGTGGTGCAGGGACCGGGCGCCGGCCCGGACGTCACCGCTGCCGGCGTGTTCAGCGATATCCTCGCCATCGGCCAGTCACTGGGCGCACGCGCATGAGTGACATGAACGCAAGTGCCGGCTGGTCGCGGGCGTTTGCACCGGCCAGCGTTGGCAACATCGGCGTCGGTTTCGACCTGCTCGGACACAGCATCGACGGCCCGCGTGACGAAGTCTCGGCGCGGCGCATCGACGAACCCGCTGTCCGCATCCTGCGCATCAATGGCAACGTGCCGGGCATCGAACAACTGCCACTGGATGCAGAAGCCAACACTGCCGGTCGCGCGCTGATCGCGCTTTGCGAGTCGCTGGGCCTTGCACACGGTTTCGAACTGATGATCCACAAAGGCATCGCACTCGGTTCCGGGCTTGGCGGATCGGCGGCATCCTGCGTCGCCGCGCTGGTCGCCGCCAACGCGCTGCTCGATCAACCGTTGCCGCGCGAGGCGCTGTATCCGTTCGCGCTGGATGGTGAATCCGCCTCCAGCGGCAGCCGCCACGGCGACAACGTTGCACCGATGTTGCTCGGTGGCGTGGTGATGGCGCTGGAAAACCGCATGATCCAGCTGCCCACGCCGGAATGGCTTTGGTGCGCGGTCGTTCATCCCGACCAGGTGCTGCACACGCGCCGCGCGCGCGAAGTGCTGCAAGCACCCTATGCGCTGCACGAAGCCGTGACGCAAAGCCAGCATCTCGCGCAGTTCCTCACCGGCCTGCAAACCAATGATCGCGAGTTGATCCGCAACGGCCTGCACGACGTGCTGGTCGAAGCGCGGCGCGCGCCGCTGATCCCCGGTTTCGGCGCGGTCAAGGCCGCGGCATTGGACAACGGTTCGCTCGGCACCAGCATTTCCGGTGCCGGCCCCAGCATGTTTGCCTGGTGTGATTCGCGCGATGTTGCAGAACGCGTCGGCGATGCCATGCAGCAGGCCTTCGCGGACGCCGGTATCGACGCACACCGCTACGTTTCGCCGGTCGCCGGGCCGCGCGCCGAGTGCTTATCCGCCAACGCCGCAGAGGACGACGCATGAACTGCATCAGCACGCGCGGCAAAGCGCCGGCGATCCGCCTGCATCAAGCATTGATCACCGGGCTCGCGCCCGACGGCGGTCTGTACGTGCCGGAAACGCTGCCGACCATCGATGCCAAAACGATCGACGCGCTTCGCGCGCAACCGCTGGCTACCGTCGCCGAAGTCGTGCTTTCGCCCTACGTCGCCGACTCACCGCTGCAGGCTTCGTTGGCGAGCATCTGCGAACAGGCGTTCGCCGTCCCCGCGCCACTTCGCGCATTGCGCGACGAGCGCGACCACCTGCTGGAACTGTTCCACGGCCCAACGGCCGCGTTCAAGGACTACGCCGCGCGCTTTCTTGCCGGCTGCCTGTCGGCACTCCGCAGTGACGATGATCCGGTAACGACGATTCTGGTCGCGACCTCTGGCGATACCGGTGCCGCCGTGGCGGCCGCCTTCCACCGTCGACCGGGTTTCCGCGTGGTGATTCTCTATCCCGACGGCCGCGTGTCACCGGTGCAGGCACACGGCCTTGGCTGCTGGGGCGACAACGTGCGGGCCTTTCGCGTGGACGGCAGCTTCGACGATTGCCAGCGCCTTGCCAAACAGGCGCTGGCCGACGCAGAGCTGCGCCAGCAAAGCCCGCTGACCACCGCCAACAGCATTAGCCTTGGTCGACTGCTGCCGCAAGCCGCCTACTACGCGAAAGCCGCCATCGACCACCAGGCGCGGCATGACGATGTGCTCAACGTCATCGTGCCCTCCGGCAACCTCGGCAACGCCTGCGCCGCACTGGTCGCCCGACGCATGGGTTTCCCGATCGGCAAGCTGCGTCTCGCCACCAATGCCAATCCGACGCTGTCCGATTTCTTCGCCGGCGACGACTACCGGCCGCGCGACGCGATCGCCACACTTGCCAACGCCATGGATGTCGGCGCACCCAGCAATTTCGAGCGCCTGCGCCACTGGCATGGCGGTGTTGCCCAACTGCGCAACAGCACCCGTGCTCACAGCGTCGACGACCCACGCATCCGTGACGTCATCCGGCAAGCTCCTGAGCGACACGGCACCATCCCCTGCCCGCACACCGCCACCGGACTCGCCGCGTTGCAGGACATCCGCCATCATGGCGACTGTCGCCCCTGGGCCGTTGTCGCCACCGCGCACCCCGCCAAGTTTCCGGAGATCGTCGAGCCACTGGTCGGTCACACCGTTACCGCAGCTCCCGAATTGGTCCGCCTCGCGGAAAGAGCCGCGCAAAGCGTTGCCCTGTGTGCGGACTACAGCGAACTCCGACGGCAGCTGCTCGCCGTCGGAAACCCGCCATGACCGCGCACCCCGGCCCCCGGCGCGCTTGACGTCATGCCGGGCGATCCTGATAATTCGCGGTCCTCGCCTCCAAGGCGACGGTCGATGGCTATGTAGCTCAGCTGGTTAGAGCACGGCACTCATAATGCCGGGGTCGGTGGTTCGAGTCCACCCATAGCCACCATATCTCGCTGATTTCACAGCATATTCTCAAGAGCTGCGCTCGATGCGCTTGTGACAAATCTGGTGTCACAGGATTGCTCGTGTCATTTGTTCCGAGCGCATTGTCGCGATCTGGACGGCTCGACGGGCGCCTCCTGGAATTGGCCGAAAATTGGCCTGTGACAGTTTCTGTGACACCTCCAAGTGTCACAGGCGTTCCGAGTTTTTGGAAATGACCCCGGCAAACCTCGAGTCCCGAATCCGTCGTTTGGGATGGGGAGTCTTCTACACTGCTTGGGTCGGGACAGCGGAGAAGTACGGAGTGGCTCGAACCAGCAAGGTGCCAAATCAGCAGGCTGACGTACCTGCGTGTCCTCCGGTGTCGCAATTGCCGGATGAGCTGCACGAATCGCTTCGTCGCTTTGGCCAGCTCTGGGCCAGCAGCAATGCTCGCCCACGTCCCCAGGTCGACGTAGCGGAATATTGGGATGAGCTGCTTGGCGAATGGGCCATGTCCGAGAGACTTCCTCTTTTGATCAGGAAGCATCGTGGCAACCGTGGCCAAAGACTGATGCATGAAAGTGGACGAAGCATCGTTCCTTGCGACAACAGTGCAGCTCACTGGTCGTTCACCCTCGCGATGCAGGGCGTGAAGCCGACCTTGCGCGACATCGGACGGTGGCTCCGAAACGACCAGATCCCAGTGATGATGATCCGGAAGGTTGCCGAGAAAACCTCCAGCTTCCAATGCCAGCTTTCAACGAGGCACAGCCTCAGTGACCGCGGATGGAAGCTCGCACATATCCAGCCCATTGGCCTACGCACGCGTACGACGCTCGAAGGCCAGAGGCTCGAGCGGCTGCAGCGTCACTTTCGCGACTTTCTGGCGCCATCGAACGCGTTCTTGGTGCCCAAGGCTTGGTCTGGAATCGGCGAACTCGCGGAAGTTTCTGAATCGATGTGAGTTCATAACACCAAGCGGTACTAGCTTGGATTGCTCTGGCGGCTTTAGCCGGCTCTCGGCCTCTGTTTGGAGCCCGCTCTATCGCGGTGGCGATAGGGGGGGTTCACCCCCGTTTTCACGGAC
>JAGRJX010000339.1 GCA_020442545.1 Lysobacterales bacterium | reverse complement strand
GCCAGGCAGTTGGTGGTGCAGCTGGCATTGGAGATGATGGCCTGGCCGGCGTAGCTGTCGTGGTTCACGCCAAACACGAACATCGGCGTGTCGTCCTTGGACGGGGCCGACATGATCACCTTCTTCGCGCCGGCCTCGATGTGCTTGCCGGCGGTTTCCTTGGTCAGGAACAGGCCGGTGGACTCGATCACTACGTCGGCACCGACTTCGCCCCACTTGAGGTTGGCCGGGTCGCGTTCCTGGGTCAGGCGGATGGTCCGCCCGTTCACGACCAGGTTACCGTCCTTGATGGCCACTTCGCCCTGGAAACGGCCGTGGACGCTGTCGTAGCGCAGCATGTAGGCGAGGTAGTCAGGCTCCAGCAGGTCGTTGATGCCGACGATCTCGATGTCGCCGTCGAAATTCTGCACTGCGGAACGGAAAACGTTGCGGCCGATGCGGCCGAAGCCGTTGATGCCAACCTTGATCGCCATGAAAGGCACTCCTGAAAGACACGAGCGGGAAGCCGGCTATTTTAGCCGATGCCACGACGTTGTGCCGGGATCGGATTGGCCGACGACCACCGAGCTTCCCGCCGAACGGTTATATGATGTCCGCATGAGAATCCGTCATCTGCGTCCAACGCTCGCCAGCTGCCTGCTTGCAGCGGGCAGTGCGCTCATCCTTGTGCTGGCTTTGGCCATGCCCGACACCGCCCGGGCCTGGAGTGGCGAGGGGCATCGGATAGTTGGTCTGCTTGCCGCAGAGATGCTGGACACGGACACGAAAGCCGCGGTCGCGGATCTCCTGCGTGACGAACCCGACCCGACGCTGGGCGGTATCGCCAGTTGGGCCGACCAGGCACGCCGCGAAGACGCCTACAAGCACACGGCGCCGTGGCATTACGTCAATATCCGCGACCCGGACTGCCACTACGCGCCTGCGCGCGACTGCGCCAACGGCAACTGCGTGGTGGCGGCCATCAACACGCAGCTCGCGGTGCTTGCCGACAGGTCGCGGCCGCGTCGCGTCCGCATCGAGGCGCTGAAATACGTGGTGCACTTCATCGGCGACGTTCACCAGCCGCTGCACGCGTCCGGACGTGATGACCGCGGCGCAAACGACTATCAGATCAACTATCGAGACGGCAGCAAGGATGGCGAGGGCACCAACCTGCACGGCATCTGGGACTACTGGATCCTCGCCTCGCACCAGAAAGATGCACTGCGCTATGCCGGCGAACTTTCCGGTGAGGGCTTTGCCCGCAATGGCAGGGATCGGCTTCCGGGCAACCGTGCCGCCCGCTGGGCCGAGGAAAGCTGCCGCATCGTCGAGCAGCCAGGCCTGTACCCCAAGGGGCACGTCATCGACGGCGACTACCTCGACCTGTGGCGGCCGCTGGCGCAGCAGCGCCTGCGAGAAGCCGCGGTGCGCCTCGCCGAAGCCCTGAACAAGGCGCTCTGAGGCCCCGACCGGGCCTTTGCGCAATCTGTCAGTTGCCGACGCAGCTGATGCCCGAATGGTCCGAAGCGGCAACCGAGGGACCCGCGTCGGCCACGTCGCCAGCCGCTGGCGGACGGCAGTCCAATCGCTCTCGAACCACCGGCTCCAGCCGCGAAAGACCCGCTTCCTGGCCAAACGCCAGAGCCGCTGCGGCCGCCCGGTCGTCATTGCGATAGGCGCCCAGCGCCAGCAGCGCGCCGACCCGATTGCCGCTGGCGCAGTGCACCAGCACTGGACCGCCCGCCTCGCGGATCGCCCACCAGAGCCTGTCGGCCGTGGCGTCATTCACGTCAGCAGCGCCCGCCACCGGAATGTTCAGGTAGCGCATGCCCTGCGCACTGACCTCAGCCGCCTCGTCACGATCCGGCGTTTCCTCGGCACCGCGCAGGTTGATCACGGTGGTGATGCCGGCGGCAGCCAGCGCCTGCCACTCCGCTTGTTCCGGCTGACCACCGGTGAACAGGCCCGCGGCCGGCTGGCGATAGTTGGCCAGTGCCGATTCGGCTGCGGAGGGCGACGGCGTCGATGCGATCCGCTGCTGCTGACCGGCGCAGCCGACAAGCAGGATCAGTCCGGCCCACAAGGCGATGGATTGCAGCGACCTGCCCCATTTCGGCCTGGACATCATGTCAGTGCTCCCGGTGTCGTTCTTGTCGCTCGGCCTGACGACATCCTCGCATCATTGCCGCGGCTGAGCAGCACGAAGTACAGCAGCGGAATCACCACCAGTGTCAGGATGGTGCTGACGAAGATGCCGAAAATCAGCGAGATCGCCAGCCCGTTGAAGATCGGGTCATCGAGGATGAACAGCGCGCCGATCATGGCTGCGAGCGCGGTCAGCGCGATGGGCTTGGCGCGCACCGCGCAGGCGTCGATCACCGCGTCAGCCAGGGTCGAACCTTCGTCCAGCGCCTGGTTGATGAAGTCCACCAGCAG
>JAGRJX010000338.1 GCA_020442545.1 Lysobacterales bacterium | reverse complement strand
GAAGGCGCTCGTCCTGCAGCTGCAGCAGGGCGGCTTCCAGTTCGGCGATGCGCGCTGTGGCATCGTCAGTCAAGTCCGCCAGATTCTGGTCATCGATGGCGTCTGGATTGTGGTCGGTGGGTTCCATGCTGAATCCTGCAATTCGTTGGCAGAAGGACAAGTAGATACCGGCCAGCTCCCCAGCCGGCACAAGAAAGATCAAATCGGAAACGATTATTGGGCCGTCTGACGGCGATTCAAGGGGGCCCGCCCAGCGCAGCACCCAGCACGTCGGCGGTGGCTCGCACCACCGGGATCACCCGCTCGTAGGCCATGCGCGTGGGTCCGATGACGCCCAGCACGCCGAGCACTCGGCCGTCGGCACCGTAGGGCGCGGTGACGACGGAGCAGCCGTCCAGCGGCGCGAGGCCGGATTCATCGCCGATGAACAGGCGAACGCCCTCAGCATGGATGCAGCCGTCCAGCAGGCGGATCAACTCGCGCTTGCGCGAGAACGCCTCGAACAGCTCGCGCAGGCGATCAAGGTCCGACAGGTCCTGGATCGACATCAGCCGCGTCTGCCCGGCCACCAGCATGTCGTCATCGGTGATCGGCTGGAACGCGCCTTCGGCCACGTCCACGGCGGCCGACAGCACGCGCTCCATCGCCGAGCGGGTTTCCTTCAGCTCGCGCAGCAGTTCACGGTGGATGTCGCCCAGTGAACGCCCGACGAAATGCGCGTTGAGGTAGTTCGCGGCCTGCTCCAGCTCGCTGGGCGAATAGCCTCGTCGGGTAGTGACGATGCGGTTCTGCACCTCGTTGTCGTTGAACACCAGGATCACCAGCACCCGCTGCGGATCCAGCGCGACGAAGTCGATGTGCTTGAGCGTGTACTGCTCGCGTCGCGGCACGGTGACCATGCCGACAAAGTGCGTCATCGCCGACAGCAGTTCGCTGGCGTTGCTGAGCAGGCCCTGCGTTCCTGCGCCTTCCGGCAACTGACGCTGCAGTTGGTCCAGCTCCGGTCCCTCCAGTGGCTGCATCTGCAGCAGGCTGTCGACAAATAACCGATAGCCTTGTGCGGTCGGAACGCGACCGGCCGAGGTATGCGGCGCGGCGACGAAGCCGAGTTCCTCGAGGTCAGCCATCACGTTTCGGATGGTCGCCGGGCTGACGTCCAGCCCCGACCGCCTGGCCAGTGTGCGCGAGCCCACCGGCTGGCCGTCACGGATGTACTGGCCGATCAGCGTGCGCAGCAGACGGCGGGCGCGGGCATCCAGTTGATTCTCGGCGGTCATCCGTGTCGGTGGTGTGCGGGGGCGTGTCGACATAAATAAGGTCAGCGGCACCTGAACGCAAGCGGGCAAGCCCTCATGGTTCGACTCCGCTCACGACGAACGGATCTTCCATCACCCGTGAGGCCGAGCATCTGCCAACGCCGATGAACCCCGGAGTGAGTCGACGTCTCATGCACCGGTTGTTCTCCGGGGCGAGCCAGGTGGCCTCCCGAACACTCGCGCCGTCCGGGTGGTGCTTGGCGGCCAAAACCCGGCGTGGTAGCGTGGCCGCCCTTCCCGCCAGCCGAGTCCGCGCCCCATGCTACGCCGCGTCTATCTCAAGGACTTCGCCGTGATCAGCGAAGCCGAGATCGGCTTCACCACCGGCATGACGGTAATTTCAGGCGAGACCGGCGCCGGCAAATCATTGCTGGTCGATGCCCTGTTGTTCATCGGCGGCGCGCGTGCCGACAGCGCCGTGGTCCGTCAGGGTGCTGATCGCGCCGAATTGCTGGCGGAATTCGAGCTTGACGACGCGCCCGCCGCCGCCGAATGGCTTCGCGAGCAGGAACTGGACGAAGACGACGAACTCGCGTTGCGCCGGGTGATCCGCGCCGATGGCGGCTCCCGCGCATGGATCAACGGTCGACCGGCCACGCTCGGACAACTCGGCGAGCTGGGCAGCCTGTTGATCGAAATCCACGGCCAGCATGAGCATCAGGCTCTGCTGCAGCGCGAACATCAGCGTGAGCTGCTGGATGCCTTCGGTCGGCATCCGGAACAGCGCCGGGTCGTCGCCGATCTCGCTGTGCAGTGGCGCCGCGTGCAGCGTGAACTGCAGGGACTCGATGCCACCGACAGCAGCGGCGACCGCCTCGCCTACCTCGAGCACCAGCTGGCCGAGCTTGAACGCGAGTCGCTGGAGCCAGGAGCCATCGAGTCACTGATTGCCGAGCAGCGCCGCCAGGGCAGTGCCGCCGACCTGATCGAGGCCAGCGACCGCGCCGCGCAACTGCTGTCGGGCGACGACGGCTTCGCCATCGCCAGCCAGATCGGACGGGTTCGTGCCGAACTTGGCAAGCTGGCCAATGTCGAACCGCGCCTGGCCGAGATCGACGCCACGCTGGAAACCGCCGCCATCGCCATCGACGAAGCCGCCAGCGGCATCGACCAGCTGCGTGACGATTTCGACCTCGATCCCGAGCGCCTGCAGGAACTGGAGCGCACGCTTGGCCGGCTCAACGACCTCGCCCGCAAGCATCGCGTCAGCATCGAGAGCCTCGGCGAACGGCGTGGCGAAATTGCCAAGGAAGTCGAGGAGCTGCGTGGTCGCGATGCCAGCATCGCGCGCCTGCGCCAGCAGCGCAACGAGCTGGCGGATCGCTGGAGCCACGCCGCCACCGAACTGACCGCCAAACGGCGCGCCGCTGCCAGCGACCTCGGCAGGCAAGTCAGCGAGTTGATGGCCCAGCTGGGCATGGGTGGCGGCCGCCTGGAAGTCGCTCTGCAGCCGCGCGAAGACGCAACACCGCATGCGAATGGCGCCGAACGCATCGAACTGCTGGTGGCCGCCAACCCCGGTCAGCCGCCACGTCCGCTGCGCAAGGTCGCCTCCGGCGGTGAGCTGTCACGCATCAGCCTCGCTATCGAAGTGGCAGCGTTGGGCCTCGACAGCATTCCCAGCATGGTCTTCGACGAAGTCGATTCCGGCATCGGCGGTGCAGTGGCCGCCGTGGTCGGCCGCAAGTTGCGTGAGCTGGCGGCGAGCCGGCAGGTGCTCTGCGTCACCCA
>JAGRJX010000337.1 GCA_020442545.1 Lysobacterales bacterium | reverse complement strand
TGTCCATGCCGAAGAAGCGCAGGCCGATGGTCGCGAGATAGATCAGGAAAATGCCGCCGGTGGCGGCGACCACGCCCATCTTGAACTTCTCGGTGGCGCGGATCAGGCCGCTGCGGTAGGCCATCAGCATGGCGAAGGCAGTGCCGACGGTGAGCATCACCGCCTGCATCACGATGCCGTCGTAGAAGGCGGCATAGCGCGCCGAAATCGCGCCGACAAACAGCCCTTCCAGCGCGGCGTAAAGCGGTGCGGTGATCGGCGACCAGGTTGGCTTGAATACGGTGGCCAGCGCCACGACCAATCCGCCGATGGCGCCGCCCCAAAGCCACATGCCCGTGACCGTCGGGTCGCTGGCGACCTGGTTCCAGGCAAACAGCGCGGTCATCGACAGGATCACCAGCATGATGCCGGTCTTGTTGATGGTGCCGTTGATCGACATGGTGCTGCCGTCATCGACGGCACCGACGCGGCCGCTGCCGGCATCGAGGAAGACTTTCTGGCTCAGGGCGGGATTGCTGCTGCGCATGCGCGGCTCCGTGAATTGAGTAGATTGAGGTGACGACGGAATCTAGCCCGCCGTGATGGCTGGCGCAAACCCGCGTTGATCGGGAGATGGTGCGTCTAGCCGGACAGGTGCTCGATGGCGGCGATGGCGGCGAAGCGGTCGGCGAGGCGCTTCAATAGCGCCAAGCGATTGCCGCGCACGGCGCTGTCCTCGGCCATCACCATCACGCCGTCGAAGAAGGCGTCCACCGGTTCGCGTAGCTGGGCCAGCCGGCTCAGCGCGGCGACGTAGTCGCGCCGGGCCAGCAGCGGATCGCTGTCGGCAATGGCCTGCTCAACGGCGGCGGCCAGCGCCTTCTCCGCGTCTTCCGCCAGCAGTGCGGCATCGACGGATTCCGGGATGGCTGTCTCAGGATCGGCGTCCCCGGCCTTGCGCAGGATGTTGCGGATGCGCTTGTTGGCCGCGGCCAGCGCTTCGGCTTCCGGCAGCTTCGCGAATTCGGCCACGGCCTTGAGGCGGGCGTCGAAATCGAGCAGCGAGGCTGGCTTCAGCTCGGCGACGGCGGCGAATTGCAGTGACGTGAAGCCGCGATCCGCGTAGTAGCCGCGCAGGCGGTCGAGGATGAATTCATGCACCCGGATGACGTCAGCAGAACTTGATCGCGTGGTCGCAAAGGCGCCGGAACCAGACACATCAACGCCTTTGGCTCTTGCTTCGCTTCGTGCTTTTAGCTTTTCGGCGACCTTCTCTTGGGTGATTCCGTGCTGTGCGAGGTCGTGAGCGATTTCCAACGCCTCATACAGGTGGAGGTCGATACCACCTTCGACAATCGTCCGTGCCAGTCCCAGCGCGTTGCGCCGCAACGCAAACGGATCCTTGTTGCCGGTGGGCTCAAGTCCCGCAGCGAAGCCGCCGGCCAGCGTGTCCAGACGTTCGGCGATCGCCAGCACCTGACCGAGCCTGGACGGCGCGATGTCGTCGGCAGCGAAGCGCGGCATCCACGATTCGTCGATGGCGTTCGCGACTTCCGCTGGCTCGCCTTCGGCGGCGGCGTAGTAGCGACCGGCAATACCCTGCAGCTCCGGGAACTCGTTGACCATGCGTGACTGCAGGTCGGCCTTGCACAGTTCGGCGGCGGCGCGCGCCTGTACCGGATCGACGCCGACCTCACCGGCAATCGCTTCGGCCAATGCGGCAATACGCGCCACCTTGTCGGCGTAGCTGCCGAGCTTGGCCTGGTAGGTGACGGTTTTCAGGCCATCGTTCATCGAGGCCAGGCCCTGCTTCAGATCCTCGTCGTAGAAGAACTTGGCATCGGCGAAGCGCGGGCGGATGACGCGCTCGTAGCCCTTGGCGATTTCCGCCGGGTCCTTCGACTCGATGTTGGCGATGCCGATGAAGTGCTCGGTGAGTTTTCCGTCGGCGTCCAGCACCGGGAAAAACTTCTGGTTGGTCTCCATGGTGGAGATCAGCGCTTCCTGCGGCACGGCGAGGAACTCGCGCTCGAACTGGCAGCGCACGGCCACCGGCCATTCGTTGAGGCAGTTCACCTGTTCCAGGTTGTCGTCGTCGATGCGCGCGCGGCCGTTCACTTCCGCGGCGGATGCGTTCACCGCATCGATGATGCGCTGGCGGCGCTCGTCCGGATCGACCAGCACATGGGCGGCGCGCAGCGACTCGAGGTAGTCATCGGCGCTGGACAGCCACACGGGCTTGTCGTGGTGGAAACGATGGCCGCGACTCATGCGGTCGGCTTTGAAGCCGAACAGTTCAGCTTCGGCGATGTCCTCGCCCATTAGCACCACCAGCCAGTGCAGCGGACGGGCAAAGCCGTGGTCGCGGTCACCCCAGCGCATCGGTTTGGGGATCGGCAGCGACTTCACCGCTTCCGCCAGCACCTCGCCGAGCAGGTCGATGGTGTTGGCGCCCGGCGTCACCGAACGGAAGGCGAAGCGCTCGCCTTTCTGGTCGGTGACCTTGTCCAGCTCGCTCCATTCGACGCCGCACTTGCTGGCGAAGCCCTGCAGTGCCTTGGTCGGATTGCCGTCGGCGTCCAGCGCGATGTTGAGATAAGGGCCGAGCATCTCGCTGTGCTGCTCGGGCTGCGTCGTCGCAACATTGGCGACCTGGACCGCAAGCCGGCGCGGCGACTGCAGCGTGCGCGCGCCGCCGTGTTCGATGCCGCGACTGTCCAGCGCGGCGACCACGCCGTCGGTCAGCGCCTGCGCCAGACCGGGCAGCGCCTTGACCGGCAGCTCTTCGGTGCCGAGTTCGATCAGGAGAGTTTGGCTGGTCATGGTAGATCCTTGCGAACTGCCAGCAGGTCTTCCCGACCCATGTCATTGGTTCGTGGTGCGGGCGCGGGGCGCCGGTTTTTGTAAAGCAGAACCAATCCGGCAATCGGCGGCAGGAAAAAGCCGAAGAAGAACCACAGCCAGGGATTACGGTTGGTGTTCTGCGCCCAGTGCGCGCAGAAAACGCCAAACAGGAAGGCAATCAGTCCGAAACGATCCACATGAGCGAGCTGCGCTGATCCGTACATCACGCGGCCTCCGTAGTCATGAGCGACACAAGGCCCCGCGCTTTGCGCTTTTCTTCATCCTTCAGCACGGGAAAGCCCAGCTTCTCGCGCTGCGCGAAGTAGGCCTCGGCCACGCTGCGGGCGAGGTTGCGCACGCGCAGGATGTAGC
>JAGRJX010000336.1 GCA_020442545.1 Lysobacterales bacterium | reverse complement strand
ATCGACAACGAGGCCAGCAAGTCCGGCTGCGCAGCGGGTGAGATCGATGCCCTCGCCGACGCGGTCTCCGCCTGCAGCAACCTGCGCCTGCGTGGGCTGATGGCGATCCCGGCACCGGGCAACCCGGCGCGTTTGCGCGACAGTTTCGCTCGGCTGCGGCGACAGTTCAGGTCACTGCAGGCCACGCACCCCGGCGTCGACACGCTGTCGATGGGCATGAGTGACGATTTCCCGCTGGCCATTGCCGAAGGTGCCACGCTGCTGCGTATCGGCTCGGCGCTGTTCGGGCCACGTAGCTGAGTCCAGACTTTCCACGAAACACGAATCCACGAGAGCAGGTATCCATGAGTTCCAACGTATCCCCAGAGCCGCAGCGCATCGTCTTCATCGGTGGCGGCAACATGGCCAGATCGCTGATCGGTGGCATGATCGCGCGCGGCGTGCCGGCCGCGAATATTGCCGTCGTTGAGCCGGTATCGGCGGCGCGCAATGCCCTGTCGCAACAGTTCGGCGTCAGCGCCGTCGGATCGCCTGACAGCGTCGCGGGCAACGCGGGCATTGTCGTGCTGGCGGTGAAACCGCAGGTCATGCGCAGCGTCTGTGCGGCGCTGCACCCGCTGCTGCCTGCGAATGCACTGTTGGTGTCCGTGGCCGCCGGCATCCGCAGCGACCAGATCGATCACTGGACGGGCGGGGAGCGCGCCATCGTCAGGGTAATGCCCAACACGCCGGCACTGCTCGGAGCCGGTGCCGCCGGCCTGTACGCCAACTCCAGGGTCAGCCAGCGCCAGCGCCAGGATGCGGAATCGCTGATGCAAAGCACCGGTCTGGTCCGCTGGATTGACGAAGAAGCCCGCATGGATGCGGTAACCGCGCTCTCCGGCAGTGGTCCGGCCTATGTCTTCCTGCTGGCCGAAGCCATGCAGGCGGCCGCCGAAGCGCAAGGGCTGGACGCCGACACCGCGCGCGCGCTGGCCGCACAGACGGTTCTGGGTGCCGCACGCATGCTCACCGAATCCGGCGAGGAAGCCGCCGAACTTCGACGCCGCGTGACTTCGCCCAACGGCACCACGCATGCGGCGATCCAGAGCTTCGAGGACGACGGCTTCCGCGCCATGGTCGACCGCGCCATCAAAGCCGCCACCGAGCGCGGACGCAGCCTTTCCGCCGAATTCGGCGACGCGGCTGACGACAGGCGGGACGCATGAGCTACCTGCTGACGGCCGCTGCGCTGCTGATCGAACTGGCGTTCGGCCTTGCCACCGCGCTGTTCCTGCTGCGTCTGCTGCTGCCGCTGGTCGGCGCCAATTTCCGCAATCCGATCTGCCAGGCCATCTACCGCTTCAGTCATCCCGTGGTAGCACCGATCGGCAAGCTGCTGAAGCCGCTGGGCCGCTTCGACCTGGCCAGCGCACTGATCATCTGGCTGCTGCAATGCCTGAAGTTCCTGCTGCTCTACGCGCTGGCCGGGCTGCTACCGAGGCTGCCCGGGCTGCTGGTGCTGGGTCTGGCCGGGATGGTCGAATTCGTGCTGGTGTTCGCGTTCTGGGTGGTGCTGATCGGCGCGGTCTTCAGCTTCTTTCCGCAAAACGCCTACCACCCGCTGGCGCAGCTCATCCACCAGCTGACCGCGCCGCTGCTGCGACCATTCCGTCGGATTCTGCCGCCGGTCGCGGGTTTCGACCTCTCGCCGATGCTGCTCCTGCTTCTGCTCGTCCTGGCGCGGATACTGCTTGCCGCACCGCTGCATGACTTGGGCGGCCATTTGGCGCGAGGATAGAAGCGCATTCACGGCGAAGCCCGCCCGAAGGCGTTTCGCTTCATCCCGATCGGAGGAACTGCCATGCCTGCCCGCATCAAACGACGACTCTCCGCATTGATCGCCGCCGCGACGCTGCTGCTGGCGGTGGCACCGGTATCGGCCGCCGAGAACATGCTGGAAAGCGGCGACTTCGTGATCCACTACAACGCGCTGCCGACAACCCTGCTGTCTGCCGAGGTGGCGCGCGGCTACGGCATCACGCGTTCCGCCAATCGCGCCTTGCTCAATGTGTCGGTGCAGCGTCGTGGCGACGACGGCTCAAGCGCCGCGACCAACGCGGTGGTCAAGGCTGCCGCCACCAACCCCAACGGGCAGCGCCAGGACCTGCGGCCGCGTCGCGTCCAGGAAGGCGAGGCCATCTACTATCTCGCCGAAGCGCGAATATCCCCGCAGGACACCCTGCTGTTCGAGTTGGAGATCACGCCGGACGGAACTCCGCAGCCAGTCCGGCTCCAGTTCCAGCAAGAGTTCTTCCCTGAGCAATGATGCCGGCGACACGCGGGCCGCAGGCTGACTGTCCCTTTGATGGAGCTGGCGCGTGATGCGTCTGCTGGCGGTGCGCCATGGACAGGCCAGTGCCGGCACTGACGACTACGACCGCCTGTCGCCGCTGGGCGCGGAGCAGTCGCGACGACTGGGCCAATGGCTCGCCCATGCCGGCATCAGGCCGCGCCGCATTCTGCTCGGTGCCATGCGCCGTCATCAGCAAACCCTGGACGCCCTGCTCGAAGGCTATGACTCGCCGCTGCCCGGAGCCGAATACCTGGACGAATTGAACGAGTTCGACCATGACGCCGTGCTGGCTGCCTTCTGCCGGCGCCATGCCGACCATCCGGCAGCGAGCATTGCGGCGGCGCCATGGCAGGCCCAGCCACGCGAGGTCGGGCGTCTTGTCAGCGCCGCGCTGGGTGCCTGGAGCTCGGGTTCGCTCGACGACGAGCATGCGGTCGAGCCGTGGCCGCAGTTCCGCCAGCGGGTTGGTCGCGCCATTGACGTGCTGCATGCCGATCCGGACAACGGCGCGGTGCTGATGGTCAGCTCTGGCGGCGTGCTGACCCAGCTGCTGATGGCGGCGCTCGATGCGCCGGACAGCCGCGCCGCCGAGCTCAACCTCGGCATCCGCAACAGCGCGGTCTGCGAGTTTGTCCGCAACGATGGCCGCCTGCGCCTGCTGAGCTGGAATGGCCTGCCCCATCTCGCTGACGCACCGGAGCTGTGGACGCACTATTGAGCCGGCAAACCGACGCCGATGGTTTTCTGCCAGGCCGCGATGATTGATGACAGGGCTGCGACGCCATCAGTCAATGCAGCAGGGCCGGGCTGCAGAATCAGCGGCGACTTGACCTCGAACAGCTGGGCATCGCGCACCGCGCTGACATCAGCCCAGCCCTCGCGCGCCGCTACCTTTTCCGGCCGGAAGCGCTTGCCGCACCAGGAGCCGATCACGATCTGCGGATCGCGACGGATGATCTCGTCGTCGTTGGGCAGGATGCGCTGTTTCGCCAGCGACTCGGCCGCCAGCTCCGGGAAAATGTCGTCGCCACCCGCGATGCGGATCAGTTCAGCCACCCACTGGATGCCGCTGATGCGCGGCTCGTCCCATTCCTCGAAGTAGACGCGCGGACGCACCGTCCCTTGTGATGCCCTGGCGGCGATATCCTCCAGTCCGCGCTGCAGGCGATCCGCGTACTCCGTCGCCTTGTGCGCCGCGCCGACCAGCGCGCCAAGCCGGCGGATGTAGTCGAGGATGCCGTCCACGCTGCGATGGTTGGCGATCCAGACATCAATACCCGCGCGGATCAGCTCGGCGGCGATATCGGCCTGGATGTCGGAAAAACCAATGACCATATCCGGCTTCAGCGCGAGGATCCTGTCCACCTTGGCGCTGGTGAAGGCCGACACTTTGGGCTTGTCACGCCGCGCCTCCGCCGGACGCACCGTGAAGCCGGAAATGCCGACGATGCGCTCCTGTTCACCCAGCGCATACAGCGTCTCGGTCGGCTCCTCGGTCAGGCAGACGATGCGACGCGGGCCATGCAGTCGTGACGGGTGATGGGTGGTTCGTGACGGGTCTACGAGCACTGTGCTGGTTTAAACCTTTGCGGCCACCCGGAAGCTTCGCTCTGCGGATGGTGTATCAGGCAATGACTGCAGATTCCAAACATACCGCCGGCAGCCTGTCGCGGACCTCGCTCCACAGGTCACCAGTCTCCGCTTTTCACGGATACAGCTTGCGCTTGCTCCATTGTCCGTCGTCCGCGCGCTCGTACAGGTCGCGGTCGTGCAGACGATAGTCGGCACCGTACCAGTACTCGATGCGCTGCGGCACCACGCGGAAGCCCGACCAATGCGGCGGCCGGGTCACGTCGCGCCCTTCGAATTCCTGCTCGAACTGCGCGATGCGTTCGTCGAAGGCTTCACGCGATGGCAGCGTCTCCGACTGAATCGATGCCCATGCGCCGATCTGGCTCTGGCGAGGTCGCGATGCGAAATAGGCATCGGCTTCGGCATCGGATACCGGCTCCGCGCGCCCTTCGATGCGAGCCTGCACCTGGTTGTGCAGTCGCTTCCACAGGAACAGCAGCGCGCATTCGGGATGCTCGCCCAGCTGCCGGCCCTTGAGGCTTTCGGTGTTGGTG
>JAGRJX010000335.1 GCA_020442545.1 Lysobacterales bacterium | reverse complement strand
CACCTGCTCGACAAGCTCAAGTCCAACCTCGAAGAGGTCCACGCGCGCGGCGGCGAGCTCTACGTCTTCGTCGACCGCACGGTGCGCCACGGCCTGGACCGCGGCAATGTCATCGAACTGCCGCCCGCCGGCCCGATCGCCGCGCCGGTGCTGTTCAGCGTGCCGCTGCAGCTGCTCTCCTACCACGTCGCCGTCATGCGCGGCACCGACGTCGATCAGCCAAGGAACCTCGCCAAATCCGTGACGGTTGAGTAGCAGGTCCTGGTTAGTCCGGAGGCTGTAGAGAAGCCATAGAGTCTTGTCTTGGCGAAAGCAGTTTGGTCCTGGGTACTGGAGTCTGATCCTGATCGCGCGATTCACGCCGTTGCAAGGGGCTGCCGGCGGACGTTCCCTGCGCGCAGCTGGACGCACAACCGCCATTTACTGACCAGATTTCAACGCGCAGGGCAGGTCACTCATGGGCGCGCATCAACAGTCAACGCTTCGACTCGGTGATAATGGGGCATGCCTTACCTCGAACTGACGATTTACGCTGCGCCGGAAGATCAGGACAAGCTGGAGTCGACGCTCGACGATCTGGGCGCGCTTGCCGTGACCCTGATGGACGCGGATCTGAATACGGCGGATGAGCAGGCCATCCTTGAGCCGGGCGTCAACGAAACGCCGTTGTGGCGGCACGTTGTGTCGTTGGCGTTGTTCGAAGCTGACGTCGACCCGCTGGCGATGCTGTCGGCGCTTGCTGCCGAACATCCAGGCCTCGACATCACCCGCATCCGTCTCCGCGAGGTGGCGGATCAGGATTGGGAGCGTGCCTGGATGAATCGCTATCAGCCAATGCGCTTTGGTGAACGGCTCTGGATCTATCCGTGGAACATCAACCCCGTTGTTTCTGACGACGAGGTGGTGCTGCGACTTGATCCTGGTCTGGCATTCGGCACAGGAACACACCCGACCACGGCGCTTTGTCTGGAGTGGCTGGAGGCGACGCCGCTTCATGGTGATTCGGTACTCGACTTCGGGAGTGGATCCGGCGTGCTGGCCATCGCCTCGCTCCTGCTGGGTGCGGAATCGGCGATGGCGGTAGACAACGATCCCCAGGCCATTCTCGCCAGCCGCGACAATGCCGAGCGGAATGGCGTCGGCACGAAACTGCTTGTGGCGTTGCCGGAAGACGTGCCCGCGGCGACGCCGTGCTTTCCGGTAGTGGTAGCCAATATCCTTGCCAACGCGCTCGACGCATTGGCGGAGCGGCTGGCGTCGCTGACCGCGCCCGGTGGGCGCATTGCACTGTCCGGCATTCTCGATGGACAGCAGCAGGCGCTGCTGGAGCGCTACGCCACCTGGTTTGAGGACCTGGATTGCACCCTGAAGGATGGCTGGGTTCGCATTGACGGACGTCGTCGCCAAGGAGTGTCCTGACGTGTTCACTCGTTGTCCGCATTGCCAGACGATATATGAACCGACGGCCGGCCAACTGGCGCAGGGACGTGGACACCTGCAATGCGGTGTCTGCAACCACGAGTTCGATGCGCTGGAGCATCTGAGTGAACATCCGTTCGCCGGTCACGACCCGTCCTCCGGCGCTGACAGGCTTGCAGAAAGTCAGCATGACGCGCACGAAGATCGGCCGACGTCGCCGCGTCAATACGACATCTTCGATCTGCCGGTGGCGACGCCTGCTTTCGCGATGTCACCAGGCGAAGCGAAGAGTGGAGGGGCAGGCTGGTGGTTCGCGGTGGCCGTGCTGACGGCAATCTTCCTGACTCAGGTCCTGCTTGCGCAGCGCGATGCCCTCGCGTCGGATCCGATGTGGCGACCGCTGCTTCTACGGAGCTGCGAGCTGCTCGGTTGCGATGTAGTGCCCTGGATAGCACCCCAGCAGATTGAAGTGACTTCGCGTGATATTCGCCCTCACCCTTCGGTCCCGGGTGCGCTGCTGGTCCAGTTGAGCTTTCGCAATGGCGCCGCCTTCGATCAGGTGTGGCCGCAGCTTGAGCTGGGAATGCTGGACCTGTCGGGCAAGCCGCTGGCCTTGCGACGTTTCAACGCGGCCGAATACCTCGGTCGCCCACCGACGAACAGGGTGATGGCGAGAGGTCTGTCCGTGGAAGCAACGCTGGAGATCGCGGATCCCGGCAAGCAGGCCATTGCCTACGCCTTCGATTTCCGATGATGAAGTGACATGACAACGCATGACGGCGGCTGCAATGCATCGTGCATGGGGGTACACTCCCCACCCCGGTGCGACCGGTCTCTGGTAGTTGGCGCTATGGCAACAGCAGGGAGAGCTGGACCTTGGTTACTGGAGTTGCCCCAACCTTGAACACCATGCATGCCAGACGCGGTCGCATCGAGGCCCTCAATGGTCAGTCCGCGCTTCGAAAATGCGTATCGCAATCGGTCAAGCGATTTCTCGTCGACATGGACGATGACCCCGGTTGCGACCTCTATGACATGGTCCTGCGTGAAGTCGAAGCGCCAATGTTTGCCGAAGTAATGCGACATTGCGAAGGAAACCAGACCCGTGCCGCCGAAGCGCTGGGTATCAATCGCGCTACGCTGCGCAAGAAGCTCAGGCGCTACGGGCTGGCCTGATCGCATCCCTGATCCACCTGCCACAGACGCCTTCGCCGTCTATAATTCGCGCCTCGCGCCACGGCACTTGCCGGAGGTGTCGACCGTTTGATTGCCCCCGGAGTCCGCAATGTCCGCCGAACGCCTTCCCGTCCGCCGTGCCCTGCTGTCCGTGTCGGACAAGAGCGGCCTGATTGAACTGGCCAAGGCGCTCAGCGCACGTGGGGTCGAGCTGTTGTCCACCGGCGGCAGTGCCAGGGCGATCCGCGATGCCGGACTGCCGGTGCGTGACGTCAGCGACGTGACCGGCTTTCCGGAAATCATGGATGGCCGAGTCAAGACGTTGCACCCGAAAATCCACGGCGGCCTGCTCGGTCGTGCAGGTACCGACGATGCGGTGATGGCCGAGCATGGCATCGATGCCATCGACCTGCTGGTGCTCAACCTGTACCCATTCGAGTCGGTGACGGCGAACCCGGACTGCGACCTGCCGACCGCCATCGAGAACATCGACATTGGTGGTCCGGCCATGCTGCGCGCCGCGGCCAAAAACTACGCCCGCGTCGCCGTCGCCACCGATCCGTCGCAGTACGCCGCGTTGATCGAGGAGCTGGAAAGCCACGACGGCACGTTGTCGGCAGCCACGCGCTTCGCACTGTCCGTCGCCGCCTTCAATCGCGTTTCGAACTACGACGCGGCGATCAGCGACTACCTGTCATCCATCACCGACGCCGATGGCCAGAAAGCCGAGCGCACGCTGTTTGCCGGGCAAGCCAACGGCCGCTTCGTCAAGCTCGACGACCTGCGCTACGGCGAGAATCCGCACCAGCAGGCGGCGTTCTACCGCGACCTGTACCCGGTGGCCGGTACGCTGGCCACCTACCGCCAGCTGCAGGGCAAGGCGCTGAGCTTCAACAACCTGGCTGACAGCGATGCCGCCTGGGAATGCGTGCGCAGCTTCGACGCGCCGGCCTGCGTCATCGTCAAGCACGCCAATCCCTGCGGTGTGGCGGTGGCCGAGTCGCTGATGGCGGCCT
>JAGRJX010000334.1 GCA_020442545.1 Lysobacterales bacterium | reverse complement strand
ACCACCGGCATGTCGGCGCCACCAATCGGCAGCGTCATCAGCACACCGAACAGCAGGGCGAGGCCGAAGAACAGTGCAATCAGCCGCACATCCAGGCCGTAGGACACCAGCGCCACGCCGGCACCGACGGCAGCCACGAAGCACAACGTGTTCAGCGCCTGCTGACCGGCGAAGTTGAAGCGGCGATCCAGACGCCCGTCGAGCTTGGCCCAGGCGATCACCGAGCCGGACATGGAGATCGAGCCGATCAGCGCGCCCAACACACCCAGCACCAGATGCGAGGTCGATGGCGAATGGCCGGATGACGAGAAGCGCAGCAGTTCGACTGCACCAATCGCCGCCGCCGAACCGCCGCCCATGCCGTTGTACAGCGCCACCATCTGCGGCATGTCGGTCATCGCCACGCGCTTGCCGGACAGCCATGCCGGAATCACGCCGATGGCAAGGCCGGCGATGATCCAGCCAAGGTTGTCGGTACCGGTGAGCGCGAAGGTCGCTGCCGTCGCGACCAGCATGCCGATGCCGGCCTGCACGATGCCGCGCCGCGCGGTGACCGGTGAGGCCATGCGCTTGATGCCCAGAATCAGCATCAATGCGGCGACGAAATAGCTCGCCTTGGCCGCGAAATGCAGGATCTGTTCGAGCGTGAGGTCAGCCATGGTCAGCCCTTGCCTCCCGCCTTGTCAGCAGGCTTGCTGGACTTGAACATCTCCAGCATGCGCTCGGTGACCACGTAGCCGCCGGCGGCGTTGCCCGCACCCAGGGCGACGGCAAGCAGTCCGATGATGCGCTCGGGCGTGGTCTGCGCGTGCGCCAGCACCAGCATCGCGCCGACCAGCACGATGCCGTGGACGAAGTTGGAGCCCGACATCAGCGGCGTGTGCAGGATCACCGGCACGCGGGCGATGATCTCCTTCCCGGTGAAGGCGGCGAGCATGAAGATGTAGAGCGCGAGGAAACCGTCAATCATGGCCGTGTCCCTCAGGAAGCGCCGGTGAGGCGGTTGCGGGTAGGTTCGTGGCGGATTTCGCCGTCGTGGGTCAGGCAGCTCCTGGCGATCAGCTCGTCCTCCCAGTCGAGCCTCAGTTCGCCGTCTTCGGCCAGCATCAGCGACAGGAAATTGAACAGGTTGCGCGCATACATCTCGGTGGCGTGAATGGCCCCGCTGCTGGCCAGGTTCAGCGGCCCGGCGATGCGCACGCCATGTTTCTCGACGGTGCTTCCGGGTTCGGTCAGCTCGCAGTTGCCGCCGGTTTCCGCAGCCATGTCGACGATCACGCTGCCAGCCTTCATGCCTTCGACCATGCCGGCGCTGATGATGCGCGGTGCGGCGCGGCCGGGAACGGCGGCGGTGCAGACGATCACGTCCATGCGCTTCAGCTGCTCACCGAGGCGTCGCTGCTGCTCGGCGCGCTCGTCTGCGGTGAGCTCGCGGGCGTAGCCGCCCTCACCCGCCGCCGATACGCCGAGGTCGAGGAACTTGGCACCGAGTGACTCGATCTGTTCGCGCGTCTCGGGACGCACGTCGAAACCTTCGACCTGCGCACCCAGCCGCTTCGCCGTGGCAATGGCTTGCAGGCCAGCAACGCCAGCACCAATCACCAGCACCCGTGATGGGCGAACCGTGCCGGCGGCCGTGGTCAGCATCGGAAAGAACTTGTCGCAGAGCTCGGCGCCGATCAGCACCGACTTGTAGCCGGCCATGCCGGCCTGCGAACTCAGCACATCCATCGCCTGCGCGCGCGTGGTGCGCGGCAGCAGTTCCAGCGAAAAGCTGCTGAGCTTGCGATCCGCCATGGCGCGGATGCCATCGTCGCCGGAATGCGGCTGCAGCATGCCGAGCAGCACGGCGCCTGGCTTCATGGCGCGCAGTGTCGTTGAATCCGGCGGCCGCACGCAGAGCACGACATCGGCTTCGGCAATGGCGTCGTCACGCCATTCGACGTCGCCGAAGTCAGCATCGGCATACCAGGTCGATCCGCCATAGCCCGGCGGCAGCACGACCCGCACGCCGCAAGCGCGCAGCTTTTTCACGATTTCCGGTGTGATCGCCGAGCGGCGTTCACCCGGCGTGTTCTCTCCTACCGCCGCCACCGTCACCGGCATGGACGCACCTCAAGAACTGGCCCCGCTGGCGATCCTAGCACGCGGCGGACGCACCGCCAGCGTCGTGCTGCCCTGTCATGCAGCAATATCACTTCGGACCAGCGGCAACACCGCAATGATTCGCGACATTCGGCGCCATCGTCTGAGGGTCGAGTCAGTCAGCGGCGAACTGCGCGCCCTTGAGATCGTCGGCCTTGAGCTTGCCCAGCACCTGATTCATGGCGTATTCGAACGCGGTGCTGGTTTCGCGGATGGCGAAACGGCCCTCGCGCATCATGGCCGCCAGCTCTTCGGGAGAAGCCACGCAGCAGCGCATGCCGCGGCGGTTCACAAACAGCAGGCGTGATGAAATCGGACTGACCCAGGACAGTTTCGCCGGCTGTGGCTCGCCGCTCTCGTCCTTGATCTCAACCCAGGTGCCCACCGGCATCGTGCGCAGCTTTTCGACATCCGCGGCATCGAAGTCCAGTTCTTCGGGATCCGCCGAGAGTCCCAGCCTGACGTCGTTCGGATCGGGCGTCTGCGGCGCGGGGGCAGCCACTTCGGGGGGCTCGTTGGCCGCGACCACTTCGGCAACCGCACCGGTCTGCTCGCCCCGGACGATACGCCGAAGCTCCTCGGCGACCGCGCGCACTACGTCCTTGGCGGCATTGCCCACGCAGCCCGAACTCGCCAGCATCGCATCGAGTGACCGGCGCATTGGCGCGAGAGTCGACAGCAGCGCGGCTTCGCCATTGTGGGCGGCGGCCAGCGAGGCAAGTACCGTGTCGCCCGCCGCAACCGCCTGGCGGTATTCGTCTGCCTCATGTCCCTGTCGCAAGGCGGTCACGGTCAGATGATGGCTCCAGTAGCGTTCCAGAACCGAGCGCAGCGTTGCCGGTATGCCGTCGGCCGTCAGACGGGCGGTAACGTCGGCCTGGGCAACCCTGCGCGCAAATTCGAGTCGCTCGCGCCCGCGCTGTGCTTCCGCGGCACGCTTCTCGGCCAGCTCCACACGCTTGCGGTGCTGCTCGATGAAGGCCCGGAATTCCTGCTCCAGGGTGTCGAAAATGGCGACGTTCTCGTTGAATTCGCTGAGCAGCCGATCCACCACGCTGTTGACCTTCTCCAGCAGGGACCGCTCCTGCGGGGTTTCGCCCTTGTTGCCTTCGCAGGCCTCGGCCAGCGAGTTGAGCAGGCGGCGCGCCGGGTGCGAACGCTGCAGGAACATGCGGCGATCAAGCATGGCGACCTTGATGAATGGCACCACCAGCCGGCCAATGGTGTCCCGAACCTGGCCCGGCAGGTCACGTTCATCCAGCAGCACTTCGAACAGCATGCCGACCAGATCAACGGCGTCCTCGTCACTGGCGCTCATCGCCGTCTGCTCGGGGTCCATGCCCAGGCGCCCGGCACCCGCCATCATTTCCTGCTTCAGCCGTTGGGAAAGCGACTGCTCCGGATCATCGATGGCGCCACTCAGGCTTTCCGGCATGTCGTCCTGGAACAGGCTCAGTACCGCCATCACTTCCCGCGAGCTCATGGCCCGGCGACCCGGCTCATCCGCCACCGTGGTCTGCCGGGATTCCTGACGATACGACTGCAGCATGTTGTGCAGGCTGCTGAACAGCGCGTGCTCATCCGCGCTCAAGACATAGCCGCCACGATCCGCGCCATCGCCTGCCGGACTCTCGGCGCCCGGCGCCGATTCCTGGCGCGAGTCCTCATCGCCTCCGGGACGCCGCGGACTCTTGCTGCGCGCGCGCTTCAGCGCCTCGGGCGACAGCACCGGCACCTTGGGCAGGGTCGGGAGAACACCGGCATCGATCAGCTGCTGGTTGGCAACTGCGTAGACATCCTGCAGGCGATCCAGAATCTCGCGCTCGAACAGCTTGAACAGGATCATCTT
>JAGRJX010000333.1:653-3125 GCA_020442545.1 Lysobacterales bacterium | reverse complement strand
GAGGCGGAGATCGAATACCAGGACAAGGTGTCGCCGGCCGTCGATGTGGCTTATGACGCGAAGGACAGCGCGGCGCTGGCAGCGAAATTTGGCGTCGAAACGACGAACACGGTTGCCGTACCGATCTGGACGACCACGCCATGGACGCTGCCGGCCAGTCTCGCAGTGACGCTTGGTGCGGAGCTCGACTACGTGCTGGTCGAAGGCCCTGAAGCCAATGGCAGCAAACGTTTGCTGGTGCTGGCCGAAGCGCTGGCTGGCAAGGCGCTGGCGCGTTATGGCATCGAGACGCCGACGGTGTTGGGCCGCGCCAAGGGTGCCGACCTCGAAAACCTCGTGCTCAAGCACCCGTTCTACGAGCGCGACATCCCGATCATCCTCGGCGACCACGTTACCGTCGAGGACGGCACCGGCGCCGTGCACACCGCGCCCGGGCACGGTCAGGAGGATTTCGCGGTCGGCAAGCTCTACGGCATCGAGCCGTTGAATCCGGTCGGCGCCAATGGCGTCTACCTCGCCGAAATGCTGCCCGCCGAGCCGCCGCTGGCCGGCCAGCACATCTGGAAGGCCAACGACCAGATCGTCGACATCCTGCGCGAGCGCGGCGTGCTGCTGGCCTTCGCCAAGTATCCGCACAGCTATCCACACTGCTGGCGACACAAGACGCCGGTGGCCTTCCGCACCACACCGCAGTGGTTTATCGGCATGGAGCAGGCGAACCTGCGCGCCGACGCATTGGCCGCCATCGAGACGGTGCGCTGGGTGCCGGGCTTCGGCCGTGAGCGCATCCACGGCATGATCGCCGGGCGCCCGGACTGGTGCATCTCGCGCCAGCGCACCTGGGGCGTGCCGATCGCGCTGTTCATCCACCACGCCACTGGCGAGCCGCACCCGCGCTCGGTCCAGCTGATGCAGCAGGCGGCCGACATGGTGGAGCAGGGCGGGATCGACGCCTGGTATGACCTCGATCCGGCCGAACTGCTGGGTGACGAGGCAGCCGATTACGAGAAGATCACCGACATCCTCGACGTCTGGTTTGATTCCGGCGTTAGCCACCACGCCGTGCTGGCGCAGCGAGATGAACTCGCCAAGCCGGCCGACATCTACCTCGAAGGTTCCGACCAGCATCGCGGCTGGTTCCAGAGCTCGCTGCTGACCGGCGTGGCGATGGACGGCGTGGCGCCGTACAAGCAGTGCCTGACACATGGCTTCACGGTGGATGCCGACGGCAAGAAGATGTCGAAGTCGGTGGGTAACGTGGTCGCGCCGCAGAAGGTGATGGACTCGCTGGGTGCCGACGTGCTGCGCCTGTGGGTCTGCTCGGCCGACTACCGCTACGAGATGTCGGTGTCGGACGAAATCCTGAAGCGCAGCAGCGACGCCTACCGCCGCATCCGCAACACCTGCCGCTTCCTGCTCGGCAACCTGGACGGCTTCGATCCGAAGCAGCATCTGCTGCCGAACGGCGAGTTGCTGCTGCTCGACCAGTGGGCCGTCGACCAGGCCGCGAAGCTGCAGGCGCGCATCCTGTCCGCTTACGAGCGCTACGATTTCGCCGCCATCGTCGGTGCTGTGCAGAACTTCTGCACCAACGAACTGGGCTCGCTGTACCTCGATGTCACCAAGGATCGGCTGTACACCATGCCGACCGAGTCGCGCGGACGGCGTTCGGCGCAGAGCGCGATGTACCGCATCGTCGAGGCCATGGTGCGCTGGATCGCGCCGGTGCTGAGCTTCACCGCCGAGGAAATCTGGTCGTTCCTGCCGGATCGCGAGGACCCATCGGTGTTTTCGGCGACCTGGTACGACGGTCTGGAGGAACTCCCAACAGACGCCGCTCTGGGTGACGACACGATGAAGGCGCTGGTCGAACTGCGTTCGCAGCTGTCGGCGATCATCGAGCCGATGCGCCGTGACAAGCAGATCGGCTCGTCACTGGACGCGATGGTCAACCTGGTCTTCGACGACATGCCGGCTTCCGTGGCGACCGTGGCGGACGAGCTGCGTTTCCTGTTCATCGTGTCCGATGTGCAGCTGGACACTGGTGCGGGTGCGCTGCAGACGCTGGAGCCGATTCCCGGATTGTGCGGCGTGAGGGCCGCCGTGACGGTATCCGACGCCGTCAAGTGCGTTCGCTGCTGGCATCGTCGCGGCGACGTTGGCAGCAACGTCGAGCATCCGGAGCTTTGCGCTCGCTGTGTCGAGAACGTTGATGGTCCTGGCGAGGATCGAAAATTCTTCTGACGAGAATCTGCTGTCATTCCCACGAGAGCGTGAACCCAGTGTCTTTGTTGTTTGGGGTTTGAAGTCGCTGGATCCCCGCTTTCGCGGGAATGACGAACCAATCCATGCTCTGTTGTGGGAATGGCGAAAGCCGCGAATGGAATGCCGGAATTGACTGCAGCCAACACATCAACCGAAGCTCGAACCGGCGCAACCGCGCTGTCCTGGCTATGGCTGTCCGCCGTGCTG
>JAGRJX010000333.1:0-591 GCA_020442545.1 Lysobacterales bacterium | reverse complement strand
CTGATGAACTGGACGCTGACCTACAACGAAGGCGCGGCTTTCAGCTTCCTGAGTGACGCATCAGGCTGGCAACGCTGGTTCTTCTCGGCCCTGGCCGTCGGGATCAGCGCCATGCTGGTGTTCTGGCTGCGGAAGATTCGGCGCCACGACTGGCGCCATGCGTTGCCGTTTGCGCTGGTAATTTCCGGCGCCATCGGCAACCTGATTGATCGTCTTCGCCTCGGTCATGTCATCGACTTCATCGACGTCTACTGGGGCGCCAGCCATTGGCCGGCATTCAATGTGGCTGACTCGGCGATCAGCGTCGGCGCGGTGCTGCTGTTGCTGTTCGGGGTGGTGTTCCATAAGCACGAAGGGAAGCCGGCATGAGCGTTGTCGCGCCAAAGATCCTGCTCGCCAATCCGCGAGGCTTCTGCGCTGGCGTGGATCGGGCCATCGAGATCGTGAATCGTGCGCTGGAGAGCTTCGGCGCCCCGATCTATGTTCGCCACGAGGTCGTCCACAACCGCTATGTGGTCGACGATCTGCGCGCCAAGGGTGCCGTGTTCGTCGAGGAACTGGATGAAGTGCCGGACGATGCGACCGTCATCT
>JAGRJX010000332.1:396-2707 GCA_020442545.1 Lysobacterales bacterium | reverse complement strand
CCGTACCACAAGGCCGAACGCCGACAAAGGAACTGGTTGCGGGGGCAGGATTTGGACCTGCGACCTTCGGGTTATGAGCCCGACGAGCTGCCAGACTGCTCCACCCCGCAGCAGCAGCCGACTATGTTAACGGCGCATCGGGAATACCGCAAGCCCGCCTGTCATGCGAAGTGATGTTTGGTATCGCAAACCGGGTTTCTCCGACGCTGACAGATACTCGTCGCTTCTAGCCGACGATACCGAACGCCTGTTTGCACAACGCCGCCAGCGGATTCAGGAAGAGACCGAGCAGCAGCATCGCGGCGGCATTGAGCACCAGGAGAAACCGGAGTTGCGGATCCGCCTGAGCCGGCATGTCGTCATCGCCGGGCGCATCGAAGTACATCACCTTCATGACCTTCAGGTAATAGAACGCGCCGATTACCGCGAAAACGACCGCCACGATAGCCAACCACAACAGGCCGGCATTGATGGCCGCCTGCAGTACCAGCAGCTTGGCCCAGAAGCCGAGAAACGGCGGTATCCCCGCCAGCGACGCCATCAGGAACAGCATCGCGCCGGCGTAGAGCGGATGACGCTGATTGAGGCCCCGGAAGTCGCGAATTTCATCGGCTTCGAAGCCCTTGCGCGAAAGCAGGATGATCATCGCGAATGCCCCGGCCGCCATCAGGGCATAGCTGATGGCATAGAACATGGCTGCGGAGTAGCCCTCCACCGATCCGGCAGCCAGACCGACAAAAAGAAAGCCGACATGCGAAATCGTGGAGTAGGCAAGCATGCGCTTGAGATTGCTCTGCACCAGTGCCAGCAAATTGCCGATAACCAGCGAAAGCACGGCCAGCCAGCCGATCATCGCACCCCACTCCGCCACTTGCGGACCAGCGGCACCAGCGAGCAGACGATAGGCCATGCCGAATGCAGCCAGCTTCGGAGCCGACCCGATGAACAGTGTCACCGCAGTGGGTGCCCCGTGATAGACGTCCGGCAGCCACATGTGGAACGGCGCCGCGCCGAACTTGAACGCGATCCCCACCAAGACGAACACCAGCCCGAACACCAGCAGCGTCTTGTCACCATCCAGCGCCGCGGCGGCAATGTGAATCTCCGAGATATCGAGACTGCCGGTGGCGCCATAGATCATCGACAGGCCGTACAGCAACATGCCCGAGGCCAGCGCACCCAGCACGAAATACTTCATCGCCGCCTCGGATGCGAGACGGTTCTCCCGGTCCATCGCGACCAGGGCATAGCTGGACAGCGCCAGCAGCTCCAGTCCCAGATAGATGGTCACCAGGTGGCCGGCGGAGATCAGCACCATCATGCCAAGCACGGCAAACAGGCAGAGGACGTAGAACTCACCCTTGAACAGGCCACGATCCATCAGATACGGCTTGGCATAGACGAACGCCCCGCCCGTAAGCAGGTAGATGAACAGCTTCAGCGTATCGGCCATGCCGTCACGTATGAACATGCCACCGAACGACCGCACGCCGACCGCATCGGCAATGCCCTGACGCAGGGTGAGAACCGCAGTACCCACCAGTATCAGGATTGACAGGAAATGCGTCAGACCACGGCGCTGGCTGGAGACGAACAGATCGATCAGCAGCAGCAGGCAGGTGGCGCCGAGGAGGAACAGCTCGGGGGCCATCGGGATGAAGTCGGCAGCGGAAACGGTAATCAACTGACTCTCCCGATCAAAGCTTGGATGCCGCGATCTGCGCGGCGAGATGCGCGACCGAACTGTCCATCAGATCGGTCAGCGGTTTCGGATAGATGCCCAGCGCCAGCACCCCGGCAGCAAACACGCCCAGCACCAGTGCTTCGCGACCGTTTACATCCGACATGCGCGCCACCTCGGCATTGCCCACTTCGCCGAATATCACGCGCTTGACCAGCCAAAGCGAGTAGGCCGCGCCGGTGATGAGCGTGGTGGCGGCAAAGAAGGCCACCAGCGGGCTGTGCTGGAAGGATGCCAGGATCACCATGAACTCGCCGACAAAGCCGCTGGTGCCCGGCAAGCCGCTGTTGGCCATGGCAAACAGCACGAAGAACGCGGCAAACCACGGCATGCTGTTCACCACGCCACCGTAGTCCCGAATCATTCGGGTATGCATGCGATCGTAGAGGACGCCCACGCAGCTGAACATGGCGCCCGACACGAAGCCGTGCGAGATCATCTGCACCATCGCACCCTGCAGCCCAAGCTCGGCAGCGTCCGTATTCCCGCCGTCACGCACCAGTGCGAAAACGATGAAGGTACCCAGCGTCACGAAACCCATGTGGGCAACCGACGAATAGGCGATCAGCT
>JAGRJX010000332.1:0-180 GCA_020442545.1 Lysobacterales bacterium | reverse complement strand
GGAACATCGGCACCTTGACCGCGAAGGCGATCAGGAAGCCGAAGAACAGCCACATCTGTTCGGTGGCCGAGAGCGGTGTTGCATAAAGGTCCGCCAGAGCGAAACTGCCGGCCTTCTGGTACAGGTAGATCAGGCCGACCAGCATGAACACCGAGCCGAGGAAGGTGTACAGGAAGAACT
>JAGRJX010000060.1 GCA_020442545.1 Lysobacterales bacterium | reverse complement strand
TGGTATCGGCAAAGCGCACGAAGCGTCGCAGCACCTGTCGCGCCAGCGGGGCCGCGCCAATGTCGGCA
The DNA here is from genome assembly GCA_020442545.1 of Lysobacterales bacterium. Lineage (GTDB taxonomy): Bacteria > Pseudomonadota > Gammaproteobacteria > Xanthomonadales > Xanthomonadaceae > JACKOX01. The sequence goes on along the minus strand of JAGRJX010000060.1, from coordinate 1,469 downwards.
AGGATGGCAGCCGGGTCATGGCCTTCCTCGCGGATGCGGTCCGCGCGGGCGCGGACATAGCCGGCGGTGATCGTCGCGGAGAACTCGGGATGGAACTGCACGCCCCAGACCCGATCACCCAGCCGGAAGGCCTGGCAGTCGTCCAGTGAGGAGGTCGCCAGCACCGTCGACTCGGGTGGCGGCGAGGTCACCGTCTGCAGGTGGCTGACCTGCGCGCGGAACGGGCTCAGCAGACCACGGAACAGACGGTCATCGGCAGCCACGGCTTCACAGTGCACATCGACGGTGCCGATCTCCCGACCCTGCGGGTTGTCGCCGACGCTGCCACCAAAAGCATGCGCCAGCAATTGGTGGCCGTAGCAGATGCCGAACAGCGGCAGGCCCGCCTCGGCGGCGTCGCGCAGCCATTGCGCGGTAGTCTCGCTCCAGTCCAGACGCTGGGTGACCATCGCCGGCGAACCGCTGATGATGGCGCCAGCGAAACCTTCGACCGAATCCGGCAGCGCATCGCCGGCCTCCACGTTGCAGGCCACGGCACGGTCACGCGGCAGTCGCGCCGCATGGCGGATCCAGTGCGCGAAGCTGCCGTGACGCCGCAACTGGGGCACCGGCCGACCGGTTTCGATGATCAGAATGGGGCGATCCAGCGACATCCAAGGCTCCCGAGCCAAGCGGCCGCTATACTAGCCCGCTTTTCTGCAGCCATTGCGACCATGTCCGCACCGACCTTCCAGCAGCTCATCCAGCGACTCAACGAATACTGGGCCGAACAGGGCTGCGTGCTGATCCAGCCGCTCGACCTCGAAGTCGGCGCCGGCACCTTTCACCCGGCCACCTTCCTGCGCGCGCTCGGGCCCGAGCCGTGGAACGCCGCCTACGTGCAGCCCTGCCGCCGTCCCACCGATGGCCGCTACGGCGAAAACCCCAACCGCCTGCAGCGCTACTACCAGTACCAGGTGGTGATGAAGCCGAACCCGGACAACATCGTCGAGCTGTATTTCGAATCGCTGAAGCGCCTCGGCATTGACCCGCTGGTGCACGACCTGCGCCTGGTCGAGGACAACTGGGAATCACCGACGCTGGGCGCCTGGGGCCTCGGCTGGGAAGTCTGGCTGAACGGCATGGAAGTNAGTTCACCTATTTCCAGCAGGCCGGTGGCCTGGAGTGCAAGCCGGTGCTGGGCGAAATCACCTACGGCCTCGAGCGCCTGTGCATGTACCTGCAGAACGTCGACAACGTGTTCGACCTGGTCTGGACCCACGGCCCCGATGGCCAACCGGTGCACTACCGCGACGTGTATCACCAGAACGAAGTCGAGCAGAGCACCTACAACTTCGAGCACGCGAACGTGGACGTGCTGTTCCGCCACTTCGATGAATGCGAAGCCGAAGCACTGAAGCTGGTCGAGCTCGGTCTGCCGCTGCCCGCCTACGAACAGGTGATGAAGGCCAGCCACAGCTTCAACCTGC
>JAGRJX010000331.1 GCA_020442545.1 Lysobacterales bacterium | reverse complement strand
GGTGGATACTTGTTCAGCGTTGCCTTAGAAGCATCCAGCCCTAGAGCACCCCTGTCTGCAGCACCCCGAACCGCTCATGCCAATGGGTGGGCTCGGCGTCATCGCGGATGAGTTCGCGCAGCTCGGCGGCGAAGCGGTGACGCGGCATGGTTGTCGCACCCATGCGCATCAGGTGCGCGGATTCGACCTGGGCATCCAGCAAGGGAACGCCCCACTCGCGCAGTCGCCTGCAAAGCCCGGCCAGCGCGGCCTTCGATCCGCCGCTTTCAAGGCTGACCATGGACTCACCGAAGAAAGCGCGGCCGATGGCGATGCCGTAGAGGCCGCCCACCAGGCAGTCGTCAGCATCACGCACCTCGATGCTGTGCGCGTGCCCGAGCTGATGCAGCCGGATGTAGGCCGACTGCATGGCCGGGTCGATCCAGGTGCCACGCTGTCCGGGGCGCGGTTGTGAGGCGCAGGACTGAACGACTGACTCGAAGTCGCGATCCGCGATGATCCGCCAGTTGCGTTGATGCAGCGTGCGACGGTCACGCCGGCTGAGACGGAGGTCCGCGGTTCGGAACACGCAGCGCGGATTCGGGCTCCACCACAGGATCGGCTCTCCCGGCGAATACCAGGGAAAGATGCCGTGGCGGTAGGCGTTGAGCAGGCGCGTCGGTGTCAGGTCGCCGCCCCAGGCGAGCAGGCCATTCGGTTCCTGCAGGGCCGTGTCCAGCGGGGGAAACGGCGACGCCGGCGAAAAACCGAGTTCGGGCAGGCGGATCATGCGGGCGGCTCCGCCTGGCGAAAGGGCAGGTGGCGTCGCAGTTCCTCGCCGTATCGCTGCTCCCATCCGGCTTCTTCTCCCAGCCAGTCGCGCACGGCGCGCTGCATGTCCGGGTCGTACAGGTGGTGGAAGGAGCGGGTCGGCACCGGCTCGAAACCGCGGGCGATCTTGTGCTCGCCCTGCGCGCCGGGCTCGAAACGTTGCAGATTGTTGGCGATGCAGTAGTCGATGCCCCGGTAGTAGCAGAGCTCGAAGTGCAGGCCGGGCACGTCGACGTCGGCGCCCCAATAGCGGCCATACAGGGTGTCTGTCGAGCGCAGGAACAGTGCTCCGGCCACCGGTTTGTCGCCATCGAAAGCCATGCTGATCAGCAGTCGATTGCCGAATTGCTCGGCCAGCCAGTCGAAGAATTCGCGATTGAGGACCGGGAAATTGCCCTTGTGCTGGAAGGTCGCGGCGTAGAAGCCGTGCATGGCATCGAGTTCGGCAGGGCTGGCCGTGTTGCCCTCGATCATGCGGATTCGCAGGTCGCTGGCCGCGACTTTGGTGCGCTCCTGGCGCACGTTCTTGCGCTTCTTGGCGGTGAAGCGCGACAGGAAATCGTCGAAATCGGCGTAGCCACGGTTGTGCCAGTGGAACTGCCAGCCGCCACGGCGCAGCCAGTCGCCATCCGGCAGCGCCTCGCCATCGCTGTCCGCAGCGAAGTTGATGTGGATGCTGGAAACGCCGAGTTCACGGCCGCTGAGCAGCAGGGCTTGCGCCAGCGTGGCACGCAACGAATCCGCGTTGTCGCTATCGCCGACAAGCAGACGAGGCCCGGGAACGGGCGAGTAGGGCGAGGCGATCAGCCACTTCGGGTAATAGTCCATTCCGTAGCGGTGATAGGCCTCGGCCCAGGCATGGTCGAAGACGAACTCGCCGTGCGAATTGCCCTTCAGGTAACCGGGCGCGACGGCGGCGCAGTGATCGCCGTCGAAGAGCCCCAGATGCAGTGGCTTCCACCCCAGTCGCGGCTGCAGGCAGCCGCAGTGCTCCAGCCCGTGGATGAAGGCATGGCTGACGAAAGGGTTGTCGCCAGCCAGCGTGTCCCACACCGCCGCCGGGATGGCGGCGGCCTCGGTCAGGGTGCGGGCTTCGAGCGATTGTTCGGCTGACATCTTGTCTGGCCTGGAGGCGCTACGGCTTCAATCCATCCATGGAGCGTGATCCCGGTCGGTATTCGTACCCTCGCGGGTCCGGTTGGTCCCACGCGACCCTCGCGCGGCGGTAACCGCGATCAACCCTGGTCGAGGAACTTCTCCGCGTCCAGCGCCGCCATGCAGCCGAA
>JAGRJX010000059.1 GCA_020442545.1 Lysobacterales bacterium | reverse complement strand
GCAGCACCAGCGTCATCACGATGGCGATGGCGAAGAACATCACCACCGACTTGGCGCCGTCGGAAATGTCGCCGACCACCTTGGCGAAGCCGATGATGTGGATCTCGATCTGATCATTCTCGTACTGCTGGCGGATCGACTCCAGTGCAGCAGCCACTTTCTGGTAGTCCAGCTTGCCGCCCGCCGCATCCTCGGAAACCAGCTCTGCCCAGACCATGGCGCCAGAGAAGTCCTTCGCCACCAGCCGTCCCACGATGCCGGCCTTGTCGATGTTGGAACGGATGGTCTCGAAATCCTCCGGATACGGATCGAAACCTTCCGAATTGGGTGCGAACGTTGCGGGAATCACGTTTCCGCCCGCAAAGCCATCCTCGACCACCTCGACAAACCGCACGTTGGGCGTGAAGATCGAGCGCACGCGGGAGTCATCAACTTCGTCGATACTGATGACGTCGTTGGTGACCTTTTCCATGGCCTGCATGAAAGGCAGCGTGAACATGTTGCCGTCCCGCGCCATGACCGCCACCAGAACGCGGTTGGCACCGCCAAACTCGTTCTCGTACTTCAGGAAGGTCTGCATGTACTCGTGATCGAGCGGGATCTGTTTCTTGAAGCCCGCATCCACCTTGAGCTGACTGGCAAACCAGACCATCGCAACGGTGATGGCTGCAAACAGGATCAGGACAAGCGGTCTCGTGCCGAAGACAAGAGCTTCGCCAAGCCGGTGGAAAGCACTGGGTTTTCTGCTGTTCATGCTGTCGCCCCCTGCTCAGCGGATTACGTGATTGATGAGGCCGTTCTCGCCGGCACAGACAAGCTGGCCGCTGCCGCCCACTGGCAACACCGCCGCAAGCGATCCGGCGTCCGGCAACTGTTCGGTCTGGAAATCGCTGTCCGCATCCTTGCGCCAGACGAGCAGACCGTTACTCCCGACCAGCACTGCGCCTCCACCGTTCAGCCCCGCTCCGCCCTGGAGACTCAGCTCGGTGTCGGTGGGTCGCTCCTCCCAGTGATCGCCCAGGTCACTGCTCTCGAAGACGTGGCCGCGCAGCCCATAAAGCAGGATGTGGTCGCCGTCATATCCGATCACGCCGAACATGGAGCCATCATAGGGCAGCTGCAGGCGTTCCCAGGTCCGACCGCCGTCTCGCGAGCGATAGGCGCTTCCGCGCTCGGCGGCGATGAACAACGCGCCACTGCCGGTGACCGCAATCCCATTGAGGTGAGGATTGGATTCCTCTTCGAGCATCAGGTCCTCGTCGCTGAAGGTCCAGCTGTCATCGGCCTCTGCCACTTCCTCCTCAGCGGCCTCCTCCTCGCTCTGCGCGGTGATCGGCACCGGTTCCCAGCTGGCGCCGGCATCATCGGTGCGCAGCATCAGGCCGTACGCGCCGATCGCAAATCCGGTGTCGGCATCAAGGAACAGGACATCAAGAAAAGGGGCGCCATTGCGCGGATCGTCGAGGTTGTCTTCGCTGAAGGGGGCGACGTGCTGCCGCTGCCAGGTCAGGCCGCCGTCGCTGGAATGCAGAATCACCTGATCGTGTCCTACCGCCCAGGCCTGACTGCCCACTGCCGTCACCGCGGTCAGCGTTGATCGCGTGGGCACGCCGTCGATCTGGCGCCAGTCGCTGCGTGATTCGGACACCAGGATCGCACCGCGGGATCCCACAACGATTGCTCGCTGGTCGGTTTCCGCAAATCCGAGCAGCAATGATCGGTTGGTGAGCGGCAACACCTCTGCCGTCTGCGTTGCCGGTTCGCTGTAGCCGTTGACGACGGCTGCCGGCTCGCCCTCCTGGGCGCACAGTAGCGGCATCGCCAGCGCTGCGATGACGCCGGCAAGCGTAGAAATGATCCCGTTGCTGCCCATTGTGTCTCCCCTCTCCAATCGCGGACCACCCCATCCTGCCACGACCACTCGCCTGGATCAGATCCACGGTCCCGGGCGCTCAGCGATCAGACGGATCCTGCTGATAAAGAAAAGCCAGCCGCGTTCGCGGGGAACGCGGCTGGCCGGTTTCGAAACGCCGTGCTCTGCTCTCAGCGCACGCCGCGCGTACGCAGCGCCTGCGGCGAGAATGCCTCGGGCGTGGTCTGGTACGAGAAGTCGTACATCGGTTCGTGATTGTCGAGGCCGACCACGATGTAGCGGCCGGACTGCATGTCGTGGTGGGTTTCCAGCGTCGACCACAGCAGCGGCACATCGTAGTAGTTGATCGACGGTGCCTCGGAGTAACGCCAGATGTTGCCGCGACGGTCGTAATGGTCGATCACCAGGATCTGCCAGCTGTCCTCGTCCACGTAGAAGGTGCGGCGGGCGTTGATATGGCGCTTGCCGTCCTTCAGCGTGGCGTCCACCACCCAGACGCGGTGCAGCTCGTAGCGCAGGTAGTCGGGGTTGAGGTGGCCGGCCTTGATCATGTCGTCGAAATCGACCTTGTCGCTGTGCGCCTTGTAGGAGTTGTACGGAACGTACATTTCCTTCTTGCCGACCAGCTTCCAGTCG
>JAGRJX010000058.1 GCA_020442545.1 Lysobacterales bacterium | reverse complement strand
GCCCGCTCTCGCGCAGCAACAGCCAGGCGCCCAGCAGGTCCGGCTGCAGGATCAGCTGGACGTAGCGGGGCGGCTCGTTGCCGGGCGTGGGTTGCTGCATGAACAGGCGCATCCGCCCATTGTACCGGGCGCTGCGGGGTCGAGTCGCTCAGTCGCTGCTGTTCAGCCTTCCTGTCCCAGCCACAGCGCAGCGAGACCGGCGCGGCTGTTCACCGCGAACTTGCGGTACAAGCTGCGGACGTAGGAGTGAACCGTGGTCGGGCTGAGGCCGAGCGACTTGGCGATGAGCTTTTCGGTCTTGTCGGTAAGCAGCTCGCTGAGCACGCGGCGTTCGCTGTCGGTCAGTGCGCCGGTGGAAATCTGCAGGCCGTGCGACAGCATCAGCTGGCGCTGGAACCAGCCGAGACCGCGCAGCAAGAAGGCGGCGCGGCCCAGCTCCTCGTGGCTGAACAGGCGGCCTTCACTGCCCCGGCGCTGAAGCCCGTAGAAGGACTCGCAGTCAGCGTTAAGTGGCATCGCCACGAAAGCCGCGTCTCGGATGCCGCGCTGCCGGTAGATCACGTCGAAATAGCGGGACTCGAAGAATGACGGCGCGGCGATGTCGCGCAGCAGCGTGGCGCGGAAGTGACCGGCATGGCGCACCTGTTCCAGTACGTGAGGGTCGCCACCATCCGTCTCTTCCATCCGGCGCAGGCCCTCGGCGTAGGCTTCCAGTTCGCGCTGGTGATGGTGCAGGTAGCGCACCGCGCGCGGGCGCCAGCCGTTGAGCGGATCGGCATGCACGCCTTCGCTCATGCGCACGGCGCCCAACCAGTACGCGTTGTCGGCGCCCGCGATCTCGCAGAGTCCGGCGAGCAGATGCAGCAGTGCTTCTTCGGTACGTGAGGCGTCAAAAGCGGTCAGTTCGTCCCACAGGGCGTAGATGCGTTCGCGCAGTGGCGCGGGGATGCTGGCGGGATCGACGTTGCCCTGGTTCATGCGGCCCCCGCGGCGGCAATGGCGCGGAGAATATCGGCGCTTTCCACGCCGTCGACCATCTCTGCTCGACCGGCACCGCGCCAGAGGATCAGGCGCAGGCGACCGGAGAGGTTTTTCTTGTCGAGGCGCATCGCGTCAAGCAGTTTCTCCGGAGCCAGATTGGCCGGGCGCTGCGTGGGCAGGCCGAATGCCTGGAGCAGACTGGAGAGTCGTTCGGCGTCGTCGCCAGACGCCATCTCCAGCCGCGCCGCCAGCCGCGCCGCCATGCACATGCCGATGGCAACGGCCTCGCCGTGCAGTACTTCACCGTAGCCGGCGATGGCCTCGATCGCGTGGCCGAAGCTGTGGCCGAAATTCAGCAGCGCGCGCTCGCCACGCTCGGTTTCGTCGCGGGCCACGATGTCGGCCTTGTGCCGGCAACTGCGCTCGATGGCTTCGGTCAGGGCGGCGGCATCTCGCGCCAGCAACGCGTCGCGGTGTTGGTCGAGCCAGTCGAGGAATGCCGCATCGGTGATCGCACCGTACTTGATCACCTCGGCCAGGCCCGAACGCAGTTCGCGGTCGGGCAGCGTTGCCAGCGTGTCGGTATCGGCGACCACGGCCAGCGGCTGGTGGAAGGCGCCGACCAGGTTTTTACCCTGCGGCAGGTTGATCGCGGTCTTGCCACCCACCGAAGAATCGACCATCGCCAGCAGCGTGGTCGGCAGTTGCAGGAAGGGCACGCCGCGCATCCAGCAGGCGGCGGCGAAGCCGGAGAGGTCGCCAATGACGCCGCCGCCCAGCGCCACCACGCAGGCGTCTCGGCTGGCACCGAGTCCGGCCAGCCGCTGCATCAGGCTGTCGAGGTTGGCCATCGACTTCTGCGCCTCGCCTGCGGGCAGGATCACGACGTCGAGCGACTTGCCGCACAGGGCGGCGCGGGCGCTGTCGAGGTAGTGCGGCGCGACGTTGCTGTCGGTAACCAGCAGCACCTGACGTCCGCGTAGCAGCGGCGCCCAGCGATCCGGCTGGCCGAGCAGGCCGGGGCCGATCAGAATCGGGTAGCTGCGATCACCCAGCTCGACGCGCAGCTCTCGCGACAGTTCCACGATGGTCTCAGGCGGCATGGCCGGTTTCCTTGCGCTGCCAGCGGCCTTCGAGCAGGCCCAGCAGGCGTTGGCTGGCGCGCGGCGCGCTGAGGCCATTGCTGTCCAGCACCAGGTCGGCCAGCTCCAGGTACAGCGGCCGGCGCTGCTCGGCCATGGCGGTGAGGCGCTGACGACGGTCCGGCGTGCGCAGCAGCGGCCGGGTGCGGTCACGACCCAGACGCAGCAGCTGCTGTTCGACGCTGAGGTCGAGGAACACGACGAAGCCGCTGCGCTTCATCAGCGCACGGTTGTCCGCATTCAGCACCGCGCCGCCGCCGGTGGCGATCAGCTGGCCGTCGTCACCACAGATCTCCGCCAGCAATTCGGTCTCGCGGCGGCGGAACCCGGCCTCGCCTTCGACTTCGAAGATCAGGTTGACGCTGGCACCGGTGCGCTGCTCCAGGAGTTGGTCGATGTCCACGAAATGCAGCCCGGTCGCGCGCGCCACGCGGCGTCCAACCGAGGTCTTGCCGGCGCCCATCGGTCCGATCAGGATGAGATTCGAGGCAGGATTCATGCGAAAAACCGGTGAACGTCGACAACGGCAAATGCTAGCATTTGGCCCCCTTCCCCAGTCCGCGTTGCGGCGTCCGAGCCGTCGTTTGCCATGCCCAGAGCGAAAAACCACTCCATGCTGCGCTTCGTGATCGTGTTCATGGTGCTGCTGGGCGGCCTGTTCTACCTGCGCATTACCGAACCGGTCCGGCAGGCGGTGACGCTGCCTTTCACCGGTGTGCTGGCCGACATCAGCGGCTTCATCATCAAGCTGTTCGATTCGCGCGTGGTCACCGAAGGTGTGGTGATTCGTAGTCTGGATAGTCCGTTCGCAGTGGCCATCGCGCCCGGCTGCGACGGTATCGAGGCCGTGATCATCCTGATTGCCGCGATGATGGCGTTTCCGGCGCCGTGGAAGCACCGGATCGTCGGCATCCTGATCGGCTTTGTCGGCATTCAGGCGCTCAATCTGGTGCGCATCATCAGCCTGTTCTATCTGGGGCAGTGGAGCCGGCCAGCGTTTGAGTGGTTCCACCTGTACCTGTGGCAGGCACTGATCGTGCTGGACGCGCTGGCGATCTTCCTGATCTGGCTGCGCTACCTGCCGCGCAGGTCTCGCGCGGTTCGCGCAGAGGTCGACATTGCCTGAGTCACTTGCGTATCCGCAACGGCCTTTTTGCGACACCGGGACGGCCTGCCATGTTCGTCCAATGTGCGCGGCAACATATCCTGCTGGCTCTGCTATAGTCGACGGCGTCACGTTTTTTCACCTTTGTTTTGCCGCAGGAGGAAGTCGTCATGAGTGAAGTCGCCAAAGTTGTTGAGATCACCGCCGCCTCAGAGGCCGGGATCGAGGATGCCGTCCAGGTTGGCCTGAAGAAGGTGTCCGGCACGGTCAAGAACATCTGCGGTGCTTGGGTCAACGAGATCAAGGTCACCACCGACAAGGACGGCAACGTCGCTGAATGGCGCGTCAACATGCGTGTCAGCTTTGTCGTCGACTGAGGCCAGCCTCAGTCCCGAGCCTTCGATCAGCGACGCTGCTGGAAGTGATCGCGTAGTCGGGCTGCTGGAGGATGATCCGGATCAGGCCCGGCTGTTCGCCCATTGGCTGGCGTCATCCGGGCTGACTTGTCGCAGTTACGGCAATGGCAGCGATTTCCGGCGCCGCCTCGGCGTCGAATCGATCGATCTGCTGGTTCTCGACTGGAATCTGCCTGACGAGACCGGTCTGGAGGTGCTTCAGTGGCTGCGCGACTCGGGGCATGCGCGGTTGCCGGTCATTTTCGTCACCGCGCGCAACGACGAGCAGGATATTGTGGATGCTCTTCGCGCGGGTGCCGACGACTACCTGACCAAGCCGCCACGACAGGCGGAAATGCTGGCCCGCGTTGCGGCACTGATGCGGCGCTCGGGTCTGCATGACGAGACGCCGGTGCTGGAGGAACTTTCGCCCTATCTGATTGACGTTACGCGTCGACGCGTTGAGCTGGCCGGTTCGGAAGTCGAGTTGACTGACCGCGAATTCGACCTCGCGCTGTTCCTGTTCCGCCGCCGCGGTCGCGTCATCAGCCGCGAGGCGCTTCTGGAAAGCGTGTGGAAGATCAGCGGCAGCGTTCCCACGCGCACCGTCGACACCCACATCAGCCGCCTGCGCAAGAAGCTGATGCTGAACGGCGAGAACGGCTGGCGGCTCAACGCCGTCTACCAGCACGGCTATCGGCTGGAGCAGAGCTGAACGGTTGACCTGCGGGGCAATGGATCATCGCGGCCCGCGGCGGCTTCGGTCACAATGGGGGCCACGAACTCTGGGTGTCCTTCCATGCTTCACGATCTGTATGCCGAGGCGCTGATCACTTTCCGCGAGCTGCTCGACGAGGCGCGCGTCGCCCGAGGCGTGGCCGAGCAGGCGAGCCGGGCCAAGACGCAATTCCTCGCCAACATGAGCCACGAGCTGCGGACCCCGCTCAACGCGGTGATCGGCTTCAGCGAGCTGCTGCTCGAGGACGCGGACGAGGCCACGACGGAGGAGCTCGAGTCGATCCGCCGCGCCGGCAAGCACCTGCTCGGGATCATCAGCGACATCCTCGACCTGACGAAGATCGAGTCCGGGCGGATGCTGCTCGAGCTCGATCGCGTGCAGGTGCGCGCGCTGTGCGAGGAGCTCACGCGCGCCGTCGAGCCGCAGGCGGCGGCCCAGGGCGACACCGTAGAGCTCATCCTCGACCCCGCGCTCGAGGGGGACGGCGGCTGGATCGTCGTCGACCGCACCCGCGTGTATCAGATCGTGGTCAACCTGCTGAGCAACGCGGTCAAGTTCACGGA
>JAGRJX010000330.1 GCA_020442545.1 Lysobacterales bacterium | reverse complement strand
GCCAGGCCATCGGAAGCGGCACCCATGAAGCGCCAACCGGTAGCGTCATCATGGACTACCGCTACCACTACGATGCCGCCGGCAACATCACCACGCGACAGACCGACGACGGCGACTACCAGTACGGCTACGACCTGATCGACCGCTTGACCCGCGCCACGCCACCCGAATCCATCCAGCGCAACCCCGCCGACCCGCAGCCCGGCACCCTGCCGGACGAAGCCTACACCTACGACCCGGTTCATAACCGAACCAGCAGTCAGCACCAGCCCGGCCCGTGGACGTACAACGAAGACAACCAGCTGCTGAACTACGGCATCGGCAGCGACAAACACAGCTTCACCTACACCGCCAACGGCCACACCGAAACCGAAACCACCGGCGACCCGGCCACGCACACAAGAACCTTCAGCTACAACGCCGCCGAACGCCTCATCGAGATCAAGGACAACACCCAAACCATCGGCCAGTACCGGTACGACCCGATGGGCCGCCGGATCAGAAAGCAAACCAGCGAAGGCATCACGTGGTTCCTGTACAGCGACCAGGGCCTGATCGCCGAACTCGACGGAGCCGGCAACCCCAAACGCTACTACGGCTGGAAACCCGATGGCCTCTGGGGCACCGACCCGCTATGGCTGGCCGACAAACATCAAGCAACGTGGCAAACCCAGCTCTACCACAACGACCACCTGTGGACCCCGCAGCGCCTGACCGACAGCGAAGGCAGCTGATCCTGCCCCTGCTTCACGGACACCCGGATAAGCGATTCAATATCGCAATCCGAGGTGAGGGAGATGAGCAGGAAGAAGGTGGAAACGAAGGTAGAGCGTAAGCGTTTCAGCATTGAGTTCAAGCAGCAGGCGCTGTTGCGGGCGGTGAAGGACGGGATTCCGGCGGTGGCGCGTGACTTGGGTCTGGAAGCGGCCCAGTTGTACGCCTGGCGGGCCAAGGCGCAGCAGCAAGGTCAGGATGCCGAAGCGCAGCGGTTGCAGCAGTCGGAGACGGCGCGGCTCAAGCGCGAGGTGGCGCGGCTGGAGGAGGAGAACGCCTTCCTAAAAAAGGCGGCGGCGTACTTCGCGAAGCAACCGAAGTGAAGTACGCGACGATGAAGGCCTTTGAGAGCGAGTTCGCGGTTCGCCTGATGTGCCGGGTGCTGTCGGTGTCGCCGAGCGGGTACTACGCCTGGCGTAACCGTACGCCGTCGAAGCAGGCGCAAGCGCGCGTGGCACGGGACGCTGTGATTCAGGAGGCATTCCTAGGTCGGAAGGGCCGTGCTGGCGCGCCGCGGCTGGCGAAGCAGTTGGGCATCGGCCGCCGGCAGGTCGCGCAGAGCCTGCGTCGGCAGGGCCTGCGCGCGAAGGCGGCGAGGAAGTTCAAGGCGACGACGAACTCGAATCACACGCTGCCGGTGGCGGAGAACCTCCTGCAGCAGGACTTCACCGCCCAGCGACCGAACCAGGTGTGGGTCGGCGACATCACCTACATCGGGACGGACGAGGGCTGGCTGTATCTGGCGGTCATCATGGACCTGTTCTCGCGCAAGGTCGTGGGCTGGTCGATGTCCGGGCGCATGACGGCCACCCTGGTCTGCGACGCGCTGCGGATGGCGCTGTTCCGGCGCAATCGGCCGCGTGGCGTTGTCATGCACACCGATCGCGGCAGCCAATACTGTTCGCGTGAACATCGCCGCCTGCTCGACAAGCACGGTCTGGTCGCGAGCATGAGCGCCAAGGGCAACTGCTACGACAATGCGGCGATGGAGAGCTGGAATCACAGCCTCAAGGTCGAGGCGATCCACGGCGAGCGATTCGCCACGCGTGCACAGGCCAAGGCGCATGTGTTCGAGTACATCGAGGTTGACTACAATCGAGAACGGCTCCACTCGACGCTGGGTTACGTCAGCCCCGAGCAGTTCGAGCGAGCACACGCTGCTTAGACGGGTGTCCGAGATTCGGGGGCAAGATCAGTATGGTCACGACTGTTTTTATGGTTCATGATCAGGGCTGGCTGTGTCGATCACTCTAGAAGCAGAGCTTACATGCCCGCGTTCTTTGGCTTGTCTAGGCTGACCGCAAGACAAATCTGTCCCGAAATCTGGCGTCCCAAAGTTAGGCAAGATTCTGTCGGCAGCATCTGGGAGCCAAAAATCAGTGAGTTATGGTGTTCGGGAGTAAATGATACCTATAAAGAG
>JAGRJX010000329.1 GCA_020442545.1 Lysobacterales bacterium | reverse complement strand
TTTCCTGCATGCGCTCATTGCCTGCCGGCTTCTTCAGCACCCAGCTGGTCGAGATGATGCCGTAAATGATTGCCAGCCCGGCACAGATCAGCGCCAGCAACAAACCGTGTTCTTGCAGCATTTCCTACTCCCCAAATTGTCGTACGACCGCCGCGGAGCTTCCCTGACTCCGGCAAACGGCCAGGTGGGTGCAGGCGCTGCCTGCGGGCCAGGCGCACCGCCGAAAACGGCGGTGGCATTCCTTCCGTGGTCGAACCGCCGGCAAGGCCGGGGTCCGGGCCGCCGCGCAGTATAGCAACGCCGGCCCGGCAGGCAGTGGCACGGGTCACAACGGCACGATGCCGGTCCCGGCACGCGTCTGCCGCAGGTCAGGCGTCGTGGAATCCGTCGATCTCGACCAGCAGGTCGCGGCGGCAGATGTCGGCGTGAAGGATCAGGCGTGGCGTTTCGGCGGGCAGGCGCTTCGCCAGCAGGGCTTCGACGATGGCGATGTCCCGCGCTTCACGAACGTAGATCTTGAGCGGGCTGGTTGCACCGAAGGCGGTTTCGATGCGGCTGGCGTGGCGCTGCGCCTCGACCAGCAGTGCGTCGAGGTTGCGCAGGGTTTCTTCCAGCTGCTGTGCGATGTCGCCAACGTGCCGGGTGCGATGACCGACCACCGCGGCGGTCCCGGAGAGCATCAACGGCAGGCCGGCGCCGGCCGGCGGCAGCATGGCACGCGCAAAACTGGGCGAACGCGGCCCGTACTCGCGCGGGTAGCGCCAGGCGGCGACCTGCCGCGGGTTTTCCAGCGGCCGGCCGGACTCCGCCGCGGCCAGCCAGTACAGCTGCAGATGACGTTTGCCGTCGCGGCGACCAATGGCGGTCGCGGCCGGAAAATCGTCGAGATGACCCTGCATGCCCTCGGCACGGCCGACGCAGAACTGGCGGTAACGCTCGTCGTCACCTTCGCCGTCGGTGATCGCGTCGAGGTAGTTCCAGATGCGAAGCGGATGACGATGGGGGCGGGACGACAGGTGTTCGAAGAACTGCTGGTAAGCATGCTCGGCCGCAGCCCGGATTCCGGCCGCGCCTTCGGGCTCCTCCAGCCAGCCAAAGCTGAGGCGACCGTCGCTGGCGCCGGCAACCGGCCCATCGCGCCAGACTTGTACCGGGCAATCACTTTCCCAGACTTCGTACAACGCGTCGCTGGCTGGCTGCAGCCCAATCCGAAGGTATCGCGGATCGTCCATCCTCGGTAACGCACGATTGCCGAAGCCAAACAGTGCCATCGTTTGCGGGCCCAGCAGGTCGTGCGGATCCGTCGCCTGACGGTAGCAAACCCGGAGCGGGCGTTTGGACGCAATCCGGTCTGTGGCGGCAGCCAACAGCCGGCCTCGGCGGGCATCGGCATCGAGTCCAGCCTCGGGTGGCGTGTGGACAGGGTCGGTTTCAGGGCTCGGCACGGACTCGTAGAACATCGTTCGGGACGGCGCGCATGATAAGGTACGCGGCCCGCTGGCCGGTAATCCCGGACCGTCGGCAATCCGTCGCAACCAACACGAAGAACGCCGCATGAGCGCCCAGACACCCGCCCAAGCCGAACTCGCCAGCCTGCTGGTGGACACCCTGAACCTCGAAGACGTCAGTGCTGCCGAAATCGACCCGGCGGCGCCGCTGTTCAGCGATGGCCTCGGTCTCGACTCCATTGACGCGCTGGAACTGGCGCTGGCCATCTCCAAGACCTATGGCTTTCAGCTGCGCTCTGACAACGACGACAATCGCCGCATCTTCGGCTCGCTGGCGGCGTTGTCCGAACACATCGAGCAGAACCGCACGGTGTGAGCCGCTGGCTGCCGCTGCTGCCGGGCATCGCGTTCCCGCTGCTGGCCCATGCATCGGTGATCGCCGCATCGCCCGCCATGTCAGTAATCCTGGCGCAGGCCGCGGTTGCCTGTCTCGGCCTGCTGGTGCTGTGGCCGTTGCGACGTCGACCTTTTCTGTTTCTGCTGCCGATGCTGGCGCTGCTGGCGCTGACCATCTGGTTGTCGCAGCACGGCGGCGCGCGGCTGCCGCTGATGCTGCCGCCGATACTGTTTCCCGGTGCGCTGGGCCTGTACTTCGCGCGCAGCCTCGGTCGTGACCAAATGCCCCTGATCGAGCGCATCGTGCGTGCCATCCACGGCGGCGTCCTGCCGGATCCGCAGATTCCGCCCTATGCGCGTCGGCTGACGCGGGTCTGGGCGTTGCTGCTGCTGGGCCTGGCCGCGTGGAGCCTGTGGCTGGCGCTGATGGCCACGCCGGGCGGACTGCTGTCGACCTTCGGCATCGC
>JAGRJX010000328.1 GCA_020442545.1 Lysobacterales bacterium | reverse complement strand
CGCGCGGCTCGTGATTGGGCAGGTCCGGCCGCGTTCGCGGGTAGTCAGTCTGCTGGGTTTCCCAGGTGACCAGGCCATTCTTGACGTAGATCTTCCAGCTGCAGGAGCCGGTGCAGTTCACGCCATGGGTAGAACGCACGATCTTGTCGTACTGCCAGCGTGCCCGGTAGCTGTCTTCCCAGTTGCGGTCCTCACCACGGGTCGTGCCGTGCCCGTCCGCAAAATCGGTACGCTCGCGCCTGAAAAACTGCAGGCGGTCCAGGAAGTAGCTCATCGCATGATCCTCACAAGAACGACAATCTCATTGTAGCCGACCAACTCACGGCGGCAGCCCAATAGCAATCATTAGCATCGGACTTCCGCGCCACGGCGGAAGTACCACCACCACGTAATGGCAATACAGGTCGCGTAAAAAGCGACAAAACCGTAGAGCGCCATTTCCGGCCCCCCGGTCAGCGCAATGGAGGTGCCGTAGCTCTTCGGAATGAAGAAGCCACCATAGGCGCCAATCGCAGACGAAAATCCGATGACCGCGGCCGATTCAATGCCGGCACGACGCGCGGCAAGCGCACGATCTTCGTCGGTCGAATCCGGTGTCAGCTCGCGTTCCCGTCGGGTCCGGAAGATGATCGGGATCATCCGGAAGGTGGACGCGTTGCCGATCCCGGTCAGCACGAACAGCAGCATGAAGATGCCAAGAAAGCCCATGAAGCTGCCTTCGCCGCCGGCTCCGGGCAAGGTCAACAGCACGCCAAAGACCGCCGCGGCCATCAGCACGAATACCCAGAACGTCAGCATGGCCCCGCCGAGGCGGTCGGAAAGCCAGCCGCCGAGCGGCCGTGCCAGCGCGCCGACCAGCGGACCCAGGAAGGCATAGCTGAGCGCGTTGACCTCGGGAAACTGGGTCTTGATCAACATGGGAAAACCGGCCGAATAGCCGATGAAGCTGCCGAAAGTGCCGGTGTACAGCCAGCAGATCAGCCAGTTGTGCTTGCGCCGGAAGATGACCGACTGCTCGGCAAAGCTCGACCGTGCCGAGGTAATGTCGTTCATGCCAAACCATGCTGCCAGCGTGCAGGCCAGCAGGAACGGCAGCCAGATGAACCCGGCATTTTGCAGATACAGTGTGCCGCCTTCCGAACTGGCCTGTGGAGCACCGGCAATGCTGCCGAATACGCCCACCGTGATCACGGCCGGGATCAGGAACTGGGTTACCGAGACACCGACGTTGCCCAGTCCGGCATTCATGCCCAGCGCGTAGCCCTGCTTGGCCTTGGGGAAAAAGAACGAGATGTTGGACATGGATGAGGCAAAGTTGCCGCCGCCAAAGCCGCAAAGTATGGCGATCATCATGAAGTGCCAGAACGGTGTGGCAGGGTCCTGAACGGCGAAGCCAAGCCAGACTGCGGGAATCATCAGCAGCGCGGTCGAAATGGCCGTCCAGCGGCGCCCTCCGAAGATCGGCACCAGGAATGCGTAGAAAATGCGCATGGTGGCACCGGAAAGCCCGGGAAGGGCTGTCAGCCAGAACAGTTGGTCGGTATCGAAGCGGAAGCCGACCTTGGGCAGGCTCACTACCACCGCCGAAAACATCATCCAGATGGCGAACGCCAGCAGCAGCGCGGGGATCGATATCGCCAGGTTGCGGTTGGCGATTCGCCGCCCGGTCTCATTCCAGAACGCGTCGTCTTCCGGTCGCCAGTCGGTCAGCGTGCTTCCAGCCATCGTCCCGTCTCCTCATTCCTCATGTCCGCTCGGCGATCTCGCCCTGAAGGACTCTGCACCGCCACGGTGACACGATAGGTGAGGCGTTGCCGAAGCGTATTGACCTGAATCAAACGACAAATGCGTTGTAAGGCAACGGGCAATGCCGCAGTGACCTGTCGAAACGATGAGGACCGGAATCCTGCCACCGGATGATCGCGGCATCCTGCCGGCGCAGGACAGCTATCCCGTGCTGCCACCACGCCCCTGGCTGCCCCTGGCAGACGGGCGTCTGTGCCGCAGACTGTCACGAACGTCGACCTCGAACTGAACGATGGCCGAGCCGCCTGGCGAGGCAGATATCGGGAAGCTCAGAGGATCGCGAGTCGGCAGACATTCCGCATAGTCCTTCACCTTCCGGGCCGGCAGTTTGAGGGACCACCGGAGGCCGTCCAGCTGCAGGTCCGGGTGGCTGCCGTCGTGCAAGCTCAAGCGGAAGCCGAAGCGATTGGTTGCGCCAAAGTCTAGCTGCAGAGCCAGCTCGCGGCCTTGCAGCAGCTGTTTCAGCTCCTCCTCGTCGACACGGACGCGCAGGCATTGCTCCTGGACTCGCAGTTTCATGTTGCCCCCCAGCCCATTCCGAACCACGCTGCGCACGGCAAGCGCCGTCTTCTTGATGCGTCCCGGCCGTTGATGCCCCCGATGACGCTGTTTGCGCCGCGCTTCATCCGGTCATGTGCCATCGCCGTCTCCGCTCCCATCAATACGAATGCCGCGACCATCAAGATCCACCACCTGAACTACCGTGCCGGCGGCCAGCCGGCTCGCGTCTTCGGGGATGATCGCCCAGGCATTGGCCGCTACCAGCGGACGAATGCGGAATGACTCCTGTCCGTCCAGCACGTCGACACGCAGCCGATACTCGCTGTCCAGATGTACCCGTGCCTTGAGCAGGTAGCGGAACCCTGCCCGCGTCTCCAGCGGCCGCGCCAGCGGCAACTGCAGGCAGGACGTCGGCGCACGCCCCTGCATGGCGCGCAGGGCCGGCTCCACGAAGAAGCGCATCGCCACCGCAGCCGAAACCGGATTGCCGGGAATGCCGAAGAAAAGCTGACCATCGGACAGGCGCGCGAACAGGAGCGGCTTGCCCGGGCGGATCGCAACCTTGTGGAAGATCACCCTGGCACCGACAGCGCGCAGCGCTTCGGGTACGAAGTCGTGCCTTCCCATGGATACCGCGCCCGTGCTGATCACGACGCCGGCCCCGCGATCGATGCCTTGCTGCAGGGATTCAAGAAACGGGGCGATATCGTCGCCCACGGTCTGGCGATACACGACGGCAGCGTCCGCCTCAGCCAGCCGGTCAGCAAGGAAAGGACCATTGCTGTTGCGGATTTCCCCGGACGCCAGCACCTGCGCCGGATCGTCAACCAGCTCGCGACCGGTCGTGATGACGGCAACCGGCACCCTTGCGACCACGGGAACCGCGGGAACACCAAGCGCCGCCAACAACATGTGGGACGCCGGGCACAGGCGTTGGCCAGCATGCAGCACAACCTCGCCGTGGCGTACATCCTGGCCGGTGCGGCGAATGTTGGCCCCGGCTGCAACGGCTGATTCCAGACGGATCCTGCTGACTTCCCCCTGCCCTGTCCGGTCAAGAACGGTCACCTGCTCGACCGGGATGACCGCATCCAGGCCAAGCGGCACGCGCGCACCGGTCATGATTTCGCAACTCATGCCGCCCGCGTCATGGGCCATGTCGCCGGCCGCCCGGGATCCCGCTACGGTCAGCTCGGCACCCGGCGGTAGCACCCCAGCGGAGGTGTCCAGTGCGAAACCGTCCATGGCGCTGTTGTCAAAAGGCGGCAGATCCGCAGCGGAAACGACATCGCTGGTCAGCACCCGGTCGATCGCCTCGTCAACGTCAACCAGAGTAGACGGCAATGGCTCGCAGGCATCGATAATCCGGCGGATCGCTTCTTCATACGGGATCATGATGTTTCCTTGCTTCCTCAAGACGAATACGTACAGATATCGTGCTCAGCGCGCCCTGAACCGGCGACGGAGACCAGATGCGGCAGGAGGCCCGTGCGCCCCTGACAACACGCATGGCCGGCCTTCTCCACCCCATGCTGCGCGTGCAGCGCGGCAACCGGTTCGGCCTGCGAGGTGCCCGACTGAGGACGGCCGCAACGGACTGCCGGGTTCATCGAAGCGACATGAGCGAAAATCACCCCAGACGCCGACCCGTAGGTGCCGGCCGACCTCATACCGGCCACGGCACCCGCCCGGCAGCCGCCAGACAGGCAATGGTGCACCTGCAGCCGCAGATCTCCAGCAGCGAGAGGCGCAGACAGGGGAAGCGCCGACCAGAAAGAACGGTCGATCAGTCCGGGCATGTTGCCACTCCTTTCCAAACGCGGGAGGCAGCACGTTTCCATGCCCACCCGCTCAGCCACGGCATGAATGCCAGGGCTACGGTCACAAGGTCGTATTATTCGTGAACCTAGGGTCCGGCGACTCGGAGCTTGCAGGGTGCCGCTTGCACATCACCGCGACAGCGTAGCGCATGCGAAGGATGTCGCCTTGAGCTGGGTCAATATCCTGAGGGAACCGGAGTGCATCGTCTCGGAGAATGCGGCCCGATCCCGCTCAAGTCCGCAGCCGCTTGATCCGGGCAGGCTCGACCACGGAAAGACGCCAAGCGCCAGCAACGGATCGCCGGCAGCGCGTCACCAGCCGACGGGATCATAGTCGCCGGGCTGGTTGGCGTTGCCGGGCGAATGCGCAAGCCACAACCACTGGGTGTCGATGCGTTGTTGCCAGTGGTGCATGCCGCGCTCGCCGGCGGCGACCGCGCGCTGGCAGTGCTCGCCAAGCGAGGCAGGATAGCTGGCGAACGGCGGCTGGGGACCGTCCGGGCCGGTCACGACCGCAGCGCCGTTTGCGTCCGCTGCCAGCAGCGAGTGGATCGCCCGATTCAACGTCTCATCCGGCACCGCATCCACCGGCAGCGTGATCAGTCTTTCGCTGGGCTGGATGGCCTGCAGCAGGCGCATCACGCCGATCAGCGGGCCGGGGAATTGGTCGAATTCGTCGCCGTCGGGGATTACGGCATCGCCAAGGCGTGCGTAGTCGTCGAGGTTCCGGTTGGCGCTGATCAACAGGCGTGAGGGAGCCAGGCCGAGGCGTTCCTCATTGCTGCGGATGGCGTCGATCAGGGCTTCGATCTGTGGGCGACCGTCGCGAAGCAACCAGCCTTTATCTGCACCGCCGACGCGCCGGCCGGCGCCGCCGGCGAGGATGCCGAAGGCAATCTCTTGACTGTGCTTGGCGTTCATGGGGTGAATGGTTCGAATGGTTCGAGACAGGTTTTCGACTCGCTACGCGCGCTCAATCCCTCCTCACCACGAACGGTGGAAGGTATTCGGTCTCGGCTCAGGCTCCTCACCATGAAACAAACGGGGGAGCTATGTCGGTCGCGACGGATCACTTGCCCTTGACATGCCGCATCAGCCGGCGGCGCTTGCGTCGCTGGCTGTCGGTGAGGACGTTCGTTTTGCCTTCGTAGGGGTTCTTGCCGTCACGGAACTCCAGCCGCAGCGGCGTGCCGACCAGCTTGAAGCGGGTCCGCAGGAAGTTTTCCAGGTAGCGCTTGTAGCTGTCCGGCAGGGTTTTCACGCGGCTGCCGTGGATGACGATGGTCGGCGGATTCTTGCCGGCCGGATGCGCGTAGCGCAGCTTGGCGCTGTGGCCGCGGACCACCGGCGGCTGGAAGTTTTCGTAGGCGATCTCGATGGCGCGGGTCATCTCCGAGGTGGAGAAGTCGCGCATCGCCGACTCGTGCGCCTTGCGGATGGCGCGGAACAACTCGCGCAGGCCGGAGCCGTGCTTGGCCGATATCGTCACCACCGTGGCGTAGCTGACGAAAGCCAGCTTGCGCGAAACGTCTTCGAGGATTCGGCCGCGCTGGTACTCATCCAGTCCGTCCCACTTGTTGATCGCGATCACCAGCGCCCTGCCCGACTCCAGCACGTGGCCGAGCACGGTGGCGTCCTGGTCGGTGATGCCTTCCTGGCCGTCGATCATGCAGATCGCGACCTGGCTCATCGCCATCGCCTGCAGGCTCTTGATGACGCTGATCTTCTCGACCATTTCGTCGACGCGCGAACGACGGCGGATGCCGGCGGTGTCGACAAGTCGGTACCTCACGCCGTCGCGCTCCATGTCGATGGCGATGGAGTCACGCGTGGTGCCGGGCACGTCGGAGGCGATGACACGGTCCTCGCCGAGCAGGCGATTCACCAGCGTCGACTTGCCAACGTTCGGACGACCGACCACGGCAATGCGGATTCGGTTCGGGTCGCCAACTACTTCCTCGGCGTGTTCCCGCGGCAGGTGTTCTTCGACGGCATCCAGCAGGTCGTCGATGCCGTGCTTGTGCGCGGCGGACAGCGACAGTGGCTCGCCGAGGCCAAAAGCGGCGAACTCGGCAAGTGCGACTTCCTCGTGGACGCCATCGATCTTGTTTACCGCCAGCAGTACCGGCTTGCCACTGCGGCGCAGGTGCTGCAGGACGTTCTGGTCCTGCGCCACGGCGCCATCACGGGCGTCAACCACGAACACCAGCACGTCGGCTTCCTGGATGGCGGCGCCAGCCTGCTGCTCGGTCAGCCCCTGCAGGCCTTCGGGATCGCCACCAAGTCCGCCGGTATCCACCAAAGCGAACGGACGATCCTCGATCAGACGGCAGATGCCATAGTGGCGGTCGCGGGTAACGCCGGGCATGTCGGCAACCAGCGCGTCACGCGTGCGCGTGAGCACATTGAAAATCGTCGACTTGCCGACGTTCGGCCGGCCGACAAGGGCGACCAGTGGCAACATGGTTACAGGTTGTTGATGCGGTACGCGGCGAGTTCGCCGTCGGTGGTCTGCACGAAGGCGATGCCATCGGACACGACCGGCGTGGCGCGAATCGGCTCCTTGCCGAAGCGCTCACGGGCCACCAGCTCGCCACTGTCAACATCGATCCAATGGACGTAGCCTTCAAGGTCGCCGACAAGCACGGTATTTCCCTGTTGTGCCGGGCCGCTCAACCAGCGATGCGCCAGCTTGTCCTGCTTCCACAGGGAAGTGCCGCTTCGACGATCCAGACCCCAGACGTTGCCTTCGCTATCGACGGTGATCACTTCATCGCCGACCAGCGCGATCCCCGTGTAGCTGGACTGCGGTCGCGCCCACAGCGGACGGCCACTTTCGCTGGTGACGGCAGCGATCTGTCCCTGGTAGGTTGCTGCATACACTTCACTGCCGGTGCTCGCCAGTCGCCCGTCGATGTCGACCATTCGATCAAGGTCTGTGCGGCCTTCGCCAACAGCTACCGCCTGGTCCCACACCAGACCGCCGTCCTCCAGCCGAAGTGCGACCAGGTGACCGTCATCAAATCCGGCAAATACAAGTCCGGCGTCGGCAATCACCGGACTATTGCCCCGAAGAGTGAGCGTTGGCGTGGTGCGGTCGTATTGCCAAAGCTGCGTTCCGGTATTGGCGTCCAGACCATGAATCCGGCCATCGTTGCCGCGAACGATCACGATGCCGCGGGACACGACCGGAGCGCTCAGTATCTCGGCTGACAGTTGGCTCGACCAGCGCTGCGCGCCAGTATCCACCTCAAACGCAAGCGCTTCGCCCTCCAGGGTTCCGACCACGACAAGGCCTTCACCCACGCCAGGCGAAGACGAGATGCCTGACGATGCGTTCGCGCTCCATTGCACGCCACCGGTCTCGGCATTCATTGCGCGCAAGCCGTCCTCGACGTCAGCGACATAGACCATCCCGCCTGCGGCAGCTGGGCCCTGACGGAGCCCGAGCCGGCCTTCACCGTCACCCGTGCTTCGCGTCCAGATCCGCGACACGCTGCGCTTGGCAACAATGTCGGTCAATTCCGTCGGTGGGATAATGTTGTTCTTGCGGGCATTCCGCTCCTTGTTGCATGCCACCAGCGACAGGGAGGAAAGCACTACGATCAGCAGCAGTTTGCGCATCAATCGGTTCCGGTCAGTCAGTTTCAGCTGGATTCGGTGACGCCGCCGAGATCGGCCAGCTTCATTTCAATGATGCGTCGGCTGGGCGCGCTGGCATCGAGGTGGGTCAAGGCATTGCTGTAGGCCTCGCGTGCGCCGCTGGTGTCGCCCTTGGTGAGCAGCGCATCGCCACGCAGTTCGGCGGTCAGCGACTCGAACGCCGCCACTTCCTTGCCGTCTGCCATGGCGAGCGCACCATCGGCGTCACCGGCCGCCAGCTTGAGGCGGGCCAGTCGCAGCGCGATGATGCCCTGCAACTGCTTGTCGACTGCGAGTTTGTGGGCACGCTCTAGAGACTTCGTTGCTTCGTCGGCCTGACCGGCAACCACCTGTTCACTGGCCAGCTGCATGAGCGCCATCGATGCATACGGCGTATCGGAATAGTCATCCGCAAGCGCTGCCGCAATCCTTTCCAGCGCGTCCCGATCCTGCTGGTCGATAGCGTCCGACACACTCAGGTACTGGGTGGCTGCGGTCAGGCGATGCTCAACCCTGGACCGGGTCCACCATTGATAGCCAAAGATCAGGAAAAGTCCCAGGGCGATGCCGCCAACGATGGCGGTGCCGTTTTCGCGCAGCCATTTGCGGACGCGTTCGCTTTGTTCGTGGTCGTCAAGTAGTTCCATTGTCATGCACTGATGATTCGCGCCGACAGCACGGTGCGAAGAGAGTGAATCGAATTGATGCGAGCTCCCGGACGGAGCGTTCGATCAACCGGGCGAGAGAGGAAGCATGCCGGTTGCCGGATGAATGTTCCAGATCAACCACCCGGCACAACCGGTTTGCCGGTCGAGGATAGCGCAAATCGCGCCACCTTCGCGTGACGAAATTCGGCCAGATTCAGGCCGCGGCCATCCAGCGTCACGCTGACCGCATCAGCGTCACCGATCGATACGCGACCCACGGCGCTGGCGTCAAAACGGCGGACTTCACCCGCAGCAATCAGGCCATATGCCAGTCGACGTCCATCGACGGCCAGGACTTCTACCCAACTGGTGCCGTTGAAGGTGAGCACAAGGCTGGCGTCCGTCATCGGCTCGCTTGCGGTGTCCGGCACAGGATCGGCTGCTTGCGGATCGGTGCCGACCGATGCCAGCGGCTCCATATCGGCCGGGCCGACAACGCGATCGTCGCTTGCCGCCAGCGGCGAGGAAACGGGGCCGGACTCACGATAGAACGGCGCAAGCGAGGCGGTCACGGGGGCACGGTTCTCATCCGACGCAGGACCAGCAGCACCTGCATCGGGCGCAACGCTGTCGAGGCTAAGCAGACGCGGAGGGCTGACCGGCAGGCGATCACGCAACCCCATCAGCACGATCGGGAAAACTATGACTCCAGTCAGAGCAACGTACATCACCCGCTTGGCGTAGCGGTCATACAAGTACTGCCAGCGCGGCGTATGACTGGCTGACTGCAGCGGCGGTTCGACGTCGGTCAGGGTCAGGTCTTCGAGGGCGCGATCTACCAGGGCAGGCGATACACCAACCAGATGCGCGTAGCTGTTGAGATAGCCCCGCGCATACACGCTGGCACCCATGCGCTTCAGGTCGTCTTGCTCCATCGCGTCAACGATGGCACTGGTGAGGTGCAGCCGTTTGCCTATATCGGAGATGGTCCAGCCCTTGTGCAGGCGGGCCTCGCGAAGAAGGGCGCCCAGGGGGCGGTCCCATCCTTGCTCCGCGTCGCCGGATCGGGGCTGCTGATGAGGTGGCTGTTCGGTCTTCATGGTGACGTCGCCCCCCCGGACGCTGTCGTCGGTTGATAGTCGGGGAACTCGGTGCGCAACCGGCTCCGATAATTGGCTGCCGCTTCGCTATCCCCCAGCACTGTTTCGATCCTTGCGCCCAGCTCGAACAGCTGCGGCGAAGCAGGGGCGACGGCTTCATAACGCTGAATGAAGGCGCGTGCGGACAGGGCATTGCCCTTTTCCAGCTCGATCTGCGCCAACTGGTAGAGCGACTGTGGCTGCCTGGCATTGTGCTGGAGCGCGCGCCGGAAATAGGCTTCAGCCTGAACCGCATTACCCGCCTGCAAAGCGCAGGATCCGGCATTTCCGAGCAGGGCTGCCGGCGTCGGATAGAACGGATCCTTCAACGCCCGCACGAACAGCGCATCGGCTTCTGCGTAACGCTGCCGACGACAAAGGTGCGTGCCGAAGTTGTTGAGGATCTCGCCGTTTTCCGGCGCCAATTCCACCGACCGCTGAAAGTACTGTTCGGCCTTGTCCTGCAGCCCAAGCCGTTCGTAGAGTACGGCGATCACCGTGTGAGCCGCCGCTGAATTGGGGTCGAGCCGGATGGCATTCTGCAACTTTTCAAGCGCGATCTTGTTGTCACCGCGCCGCATGTAGCCCTGACCAAGCTCCAGATTGACCTCCGCGGCACGCTGCGCATCGTCCGCAGTCGATGGGCTTCGACGCGTACCCGACCCGGCACAGCCGGACAACGCCACTGCAGTGATCAACAGAAGACAGGCCCTAGGCAGCATGTGTCGCCTCCTCGGTCGTGACGGCATTGAGTTGTCGTTCAACCCGGCTCTGGAATTTGGCCTGGCGGCGGGTGCGATCCAGCACCTGGCCCTTGAGCTGGCCGCAGGCCGCATCGATATCGTCACCACGAGTGCGACGGACCATGGTCAGCACGCCCATTTCCATCAGCAGCGTCTGGAAGCCACGGATCCGCTCCTCGCTGGAGCGCTGGTACTGCGTGCCCGGAAACGGGTTGAAGGGAATCAGATTGACCTTGCCGGCATGTCGGCGCTGGGTGGCGTTGTCGAAGGCGCGCATCAGCTTTGCCAGTTCACGCGCATGCTCGGGACGGTCGTTGACGTCCTGCATCAGCGTGTATTCGAAGGTTACCGAGTCGCGACGATGGTCCTTGTTCAGCCAGCGCGCGCAGGCGGCCATCAGTTCGGCGACCGGGTACTTCTTGTTCAGCGGCACCAGCTTGACCCGAAGGTCATCGTTGGCCGCATGCAGCGAGACGGCCAGAGACACGTCACTCTCTTCGCTGAGGCGATCGATCATCGGCACCAGGCCCGAGGTCGACAGCGTGACGCGCTTGCTGGCCAGGCCGAAGCCGAGGTCGTCGCGCATCAGTTCCATGGCCGGATTTACGTTCTCGAAGTTCAGCAGCGGCTCGCCCATGCCCATCATCACCACGTTGGTGAGCTTTCGATCCTGGTGAACGCGATTGCCCAGGTGCTTCGCCGCCACCCAGACCTGGCCGATGATCTCGGCGGTGCTGAGATTGCGGTTGA
>JAGRJX010000327.1 GCA_020442545.1 Lysobacterales bacterium | reverse complement strand
TCTCATGCCCCATCACCGCCGCCAGCGCGTTGGCATTCTCCGCAACGGGAATGATGCCGGTGTAAACGGCAATCTTGCCGCCCGGCAGGCAGAAGGCGTTCACCTGCGGCGAATCGATGACATTGACGTCCCAGTCGAAGGCGCTCCAGTCAGTACTGGCCGGGACGCCCTTCTGCTGTGCCAGCTCCTTCTCGACAGCCGGCGCCACGCGGATCAGGCGTTCGGCAATCTGTCGAACCTGTTGCGGCAATTCGCCGCCACTGACGACGTCGGACTGCGAAAGGATCTGCTGGTAAGCCTGCAGACCGAGCGCCGCATCCTGTTGTGCCGTGGTGTCCACCAGCTGCGAACGCCCGGTGAACGACGCCTCCTGCTGATGCGACATCCAGTAGTACAGCAGATAACCGCCGAACAGCAGAATGACCCACCAGCGCACGCCACCGCGACGTCGGGCACCGATACGGGCATCCGACCGCACGCGACGTGAAGGCAGGCGAAAGGGCATATCCGGATGCTCCGCCTACAGGTCCCGCGCCACGCGGAAACCGAGCCTTGGATTGACGGTGCCGGCACTGGAGGTCAGGCGATATGCCGAGCGCGTCTGGTCCGGCGCACTGGCCCAGGAGCCGCCGCGGATCACGTGCTGGATGCAGCCGGGATTTACCCAGGCGCTGCCGTCGGTGGGCGCCCGCTGGTAGCTGTCGTGCCAACAGTCCGCAACCCACTCCGAAACGTTGCCGGCCATGTCGTACAGGCCAAACCGGTTGGCTTCGAAACTGCGCACCGGCGCGGGCCCCCAGAAGCCGTCGTCGTAGCGCTTGAAGGCATTCACCCAGTTGCGGCGCGACGCCGAGCGGTCACCGTCACCGGTCAGATTGCCGACAACGCGGGTCGGATCGCCGTCACCCCAGGGATAGCGCGTCTGGCTGCCCGCCCTCAGCGCATATTCGAACTCGGACTCGGACGGCAGCCGGTATTTCTTGCCCGTCTGTTCGGACAGCCAGTCAGTGTAGGCATTCGCATCCACCCAGGACACGTGAATGACCGGGAGGTTGCTGTCGGCGGTCTTGCCGGCATGATCGTTGCGCCAGTCAATCCCGCTCTTGTCGGCCATGCTGCCGCTGCGCTCGTCGTAGATTGACGAACCCCCGGAGTTCGCCGCCGTACCGTAGTAGCTGGTGGCATTGGCGAAGGTACGGAACTGACCAACGGTGACTTCGGTGCGCGCCAGCGCAAAGCCGCGGCTGAAGGTCACCCGATGCGTGGGGCCTTCGTTTGCCTTGCGGTCAGCCTCGCCGGACGGCGAACCCATGGTGAAACTGCCCGTCCGGATCACCACCATCTCGGGGCCATTGCCCCCGGCGCGGAGCCGGTCCGAAAAGCTCTGCCCTGGGCGCATGCTCGCATAGGCGCGCGCATTGCGGATCCTGTCGCGAAGATCGTCAATACCCTGCCCTTGCGCGGAAACCGCTTCCAGTTGCCCGAGCAGCGATTCCGCCTGATCAAACTGCCCGGCATCGATTGCCGCATTGATCTGCTGCTGAAGATTGCCCGCCGCACCTTCGCGCATCTCGACGATCCGCGTGCTGGCGTTCTGCACCGACTGCGACCCGGGCCGGACTTTGCCGGCATCGGCCAGCAGGTTGTCGGATTCGGCATAGTTGCCTGCTTCTGCGGCGGCAGTGGCCTGGGCTATGAGGTCGGACTCGAGCTTGGCGAGGCCGTCTGCGGCGGCAGCATTGTCCGGGTATCGCGCGAGGATGCTGCGATAGATCGCAGCCGCATTGCTGCCTTCCGGCGCGACCAGGTTACCCGACGCGGCAAGCTGCTCGGCCTGCGCGATTTGAAGAGCGATCTCGCGCCCGGCCTCAACCTTTTTCTGCACCGCCTGCACGGCCTCATCGTCGGGCCGCAACTTGACCATGACCGGCACCAGACGCGCCGCCTCGTTGAAACGGCCCCGCGACAGGGCCTCATCGGCCTGGGTAACCAGCTTGCCAACAATACCGTCCACGCCCGCCTGCGCCTCGCTGTTTTCCGGGTGCGTTTCAAGAATGGAGAGGTACATGCTCAGCGCATTGCCTTCGCCGCTGTGCAGGCGACCGCTACGCTCCGCCTGCTGGGCCAGCTTCAGCGTATCGGCAACGTTGTCGATGGGTTGCGAGGACAGCTCCGGAACCCAGTCCTGCTGGCCAGCCGTTGCGTCAACCAGACGCTTGCGGATCTCGAACTCCTCGCCTGCACCGCTGGCCGAAGTCCCCGTCGCGGCGTCACTGGACTGCTCGGCACCGCCCGCCGGTGCCGAAGTCCCAGGGGCCGTGGGAGCCGCCGGCGCCGGCGTACTTTGGCTGGGAGCCGATGGTGGTGGCGCTGGTGGCGCTTCATCGCTACCCCCGCAGCCCCCGAGCATGGCCGCCGTGAAACCCGCCGCCATCAGTCCAACGTATAGCTTGGTACGCACACTAACCTCCTGATCCGAGAGAGATGCGGTCCACGATGCCCGGCAGCACAGGCCGGAAACCCCCATTTGGCCGCATCTTTGCGTTGCCTGCTGAAAAGTAGGCTATTGTCGCGGCCTCCGCAACCGCACGAATTGTAGAAATCTGTGAATCAGTGGATCACGTCCCGAACCGGACTCGAAACCTGGCTGGAACCCCGCAAATCGCTGCCTGCACTCGCCCTCGACACCGAGTTCATGCGCGAGCGCACCTTCTATCCGCAGCTGGCATTAGTGCAAATCGGTGACGATAGCGGCGGGGCCGCCCTGTACGACCCGCTACCGGTGTCCGAGCAGGGCCGCGATCCGGCATCGGCGACACCACTGATCCGTTTGCTGGACGATCAGGAGACGGTAAAAGTGATGCACAGCGCCAGCGAAGACCTGCAGGCGCTTGGCCACTATTGCGGAGCCTTGCCGCGACCGCTTTTCGACACCCAGATCGCCGCCGCACTTTGCGGCATGGGTCCCGGGCTCGGCTACCAGCGCCTGATCAGCGAACTGCTGGGCACGGAGCTGGACAAGTCCCAGACCCGTTCAGACTGGATGCGCCGTCCCTTGAGCGAGGCGCAGCAACGCTACGCGGCGGAAGACGTCATTCACCTGCTGCAAGCCTACGAATTGCTGCGCGAAAGACTGGAAGCGATGGGACGGCTCGACTGGCTTTACGCCGATTGTGAGCGCCTGCTGTCCAGTGCCGACGACGCGCCCGATCCGGAGCCGCAGCTCGGTTTTCGCCCTGCCGAGTGCATGAATGCCGAGCAGCAGCGCCTGCTACGACGCCTGCTGCGCTGGCGGGATGAACGGGCGCGCCAGCGCAACCTGCCGCGCACCTGGGTAATCGACAACGACAGCGTACTGGCCCTCATCTACCGCCGCCCCGCGACCCGGCGCGATCTTGACCAGGTGCTGGACGCGCAAAAACGCGCACCGCGACGTGCCCGCGAAGAGCTGTTCGAGCTGCTCCATGCGGTGTTCAGCACCGAGGAAACGGAGATTCCTCTTGCAGAGCCGCAAAGCCCCTGGTTGCGCGAACGCAGCAAACCCGTGCGCAAGGCCATCGCGGCACTGGCCGAGCGACTGAACATCCCCGAAGGTCTGCTTTGCAATCGTCGGCAAGCAGAAGCCCTTGTCGCCAGCGGCCAATGGCCGGATCCGCTGCAGGGCTGGCGTCGCGAGCTGCTGGAACCAGAGCTGGCACCCATGCTGGGCGCGGATTAGCCATGCTTGGCGGGCGTTGATCCCGAGTTCATCCAGGCATACCGGCTCTCGTCGAGCGAAGCTTGCTCCGCTGCGGCAGAGCAGGCAGTGCGCTCCACGGGGACCACGGTGTTTGCCAAGGCTTGCGCAACCCCGTGGACCGTGCCGGCCACGGGATGGGCTGATCACGATCCGCGACGGCAGGGCTTGGCGCAGGCACGCCGGGAGGTTTATCATTCGCGCCCGCGCCGCGAGTCGATCGACGCCAGCGGGCCGGCAGCCGGCGGATGCATCGATTGCCGCCCGGCCTGTCCTTCGCCAAGCCCTGCTTTGCAAGGTTCGCCGCGCAAAGGAGCGACCCGGGAACCGGGATCAAACAGCCAGACTGGCTTGGTGCGCGACAATTTGAGTATGGGGCGGTAGCTCAGCTGGGAGAGCGTCGCGTTCGCAATGCGAAGGTCCGGAGTTCGATCCTCCTCCGGTCCACCAAGAACACGTCCACAGCAGGCCCAACTGCCGGCCAGCGA
>JAGRJX010000326.1 GCA_020442545.1 Lysobacterales bacterium | reverse complement strand
GGTTGGGGCTAATCAGGAAACATGAAGGGAATGAAGTGTGAAAGTGAATTTCATCTTGGGGTTGGTTGCTCTGGCAATGTTCTTGATTCCTGCAGAAGAAGGCCATGCACGGCAAATGGACACAATGTACGTGACTGCTTGCGGTGGAAGTCAGTACACCGATAGCTGGGGTAATGTCTACTGCGTAACAGGTTCGGACTGGTACATCGGTGGCGGTGGCGGTGGCGGTGACGATATTTGGGTTCCGTTCCCGAGCTATGGTGGCGGTGGTGGACTGGGGTCTGTGTGGCGCCGCATCATCCCTGGGGAAAGTGTTGGGGAATTTACCTGCGCTTCCTGCGAAATTTCAGAAGAAATTGGTACCCAGGTGCAAGGAGAGGAGCTTGTCTTTATCAAGACTGTCGTAAATCAACAGGTAGATACTTGGGCGCAGCCGGACGGCAAAGCGAAGACTGTCGATATCTGCAACTCTTCCGGTACCTGCCATACCGTTGCCCCTCACCTCTTTTCTGATACTTGGTGGGTAATCCCTTGAGTTCGAAAATGACACAGCGTGCCAAGTATTTATTCGCTGTTGCTACAACCATCACCGTCATGGCGGTGGTGGTTGCAGCATTGTACTTTCACGAGGATGTACGTCTCGGCCCAGGCGCTTCTGCAGGTGCTACTAGGGCCGAGCTGGAACCGGGAGCGACAGAGAATAAACTGACAGGGGCTGATGAGTTGTCTAAGTCGCAAACTGCATCTGCTTTGAGTGACGAGACAGCGGAGCAGGTTGTTCATCATGTCAAACATGTCGATCCAGCGGCCCTGGATAGGGTGCGGTCTTCCCGGTTGGTTGAAGACTGGGATCAGATTGTAGAAGACGCACAAAGCGACCCTTCATTGGCCTATGCGCTCAGCGATGCCTTGCTCAAGTGCTCCATTTCTGGTGGTTTCTACTCAAGGCTGTCTGACTCGCTAGACAAGAAAGAGATTTCTCCAGACAAAGCTGAGAGCCAGCTTGGTCAGATCGAAAGTCTTCGCAATCCGTGTGTTGGTTTGGACGACGCTCATACCGAGCTCAGATTCGATTTGGCTGCGATGGCTGCTCGTGCCGGAATTCTCGAAGCACAGATGAATTACAAGGCCTTGGCCGCTGACTTTGTTTCGTCAAGAGAAGTCCTTCGTCGCCCAGAAGCTGTCAGAGAGTACGTCGACAACGTCAGGCGATTCACTGTTGAGGCTGCGGCGACCGGTGATCCCAATGCGCTTTTCAACGCCTATGACCTGTTCTCGAATGGTATTTTTACCGAGCCGGATGTAGGTCGCGCGTACCACTACCTAAGGCAGTACAACGATGCCATGCAGTCGGATATGAGCCGACTTGCTCTTGAGGCATTCTTGAATGGTTTGACGCCAGAGGAGCGACGCGCCGTAGAGGCCAGCGGCGGATAGTTGAAGCAGCAAATGCTGCAGGGCTTCGACATTCAGGCGATTCCCCGGGTTAATTTTCCACACCCAGCTGATACAGCACGAACGCATACTTCTCGGCGATCTGCTGCAGCTTGCGGTAGCGGCCGGACTTGCCGCCGTGGCCGGCGTGCATGTCGGTGCGCAGCACCAGCGGGTGGTCGTCGGTCTTGCGCTGGCGCAGGCGGGCAACCCATTTGGCCGGTTCCCAGTACTGCACCTGCGAATCCCAGAGGCCGGTGCTGACGTACATCGCCGGGTAGTCGCTGCTGGCCGTGTCGGGCGACGTGACGACGTGCTCGCGACGCTCGGTGATCGGTGGTGAAAGGCCAATCGATAGCCGTGACGCCGACTCATGTGGACGCACTGCCGTCACCCCGCAGCCGCCAACTACCGCGCAAAGCGCCATCAGCCACAGCGTGCTGCCAGCAAACTGAAACTCCCAGCTTCGCCATATCCGACACCCATATCAATATGATGCGCGAGCGTGGCGAGCCCCTGCGCTGCCGACAAGCGCTGGTTGCGCCGGCGGGCAGCACGGAACGGTCAGTCCTTCGGGAACAGGCGCTGCTTCAGGTAGGCGTAGGCCAGGGCCTTCTGCGTGGCGCGGTTGGCGTTTTCAGCGCCGTTGTTGTGGCCGCCTTCCAGCGCCTCGAAGTACATGACGTCGTGTCCCTGCGCGCTCATCTTCGCCATCATCTTGCGCGCGTGACCGGGATGCACGCGGTCGTCGCGGGTGGAGCTCATGAACAGCACCGGCGGATAGTCCACGTCGGGCTTCACGTTCTGGTAGGGCGAGAAGGTCTTGATGAACTGCCAGTCGTCGGTGTCCGGATCGCCGTACTCGGCCATCCACGAGGCACCGGCCAGCAGCTTGTTGTAGCGCTTCATGTCGAGCAGCGGCATCTGGCACACCACGGCACCGTACAGCTCGGGATAGAGCACGGTCATGTTGCCCATCAGCAGGCCGCCGTTGCTGCCGCCCTGGATGCCCAGATGTTCCGGGCTGGTGACGCCACGACGGATCAGGTCCTCGGAGACGGCAGCGAAATCTTCGTAGGCCCGCAGGCGGTTTTCGCGCAGCGCGGCCTGGTGCCAGCGCGGGCCGTACTCACCGCCGCCGCGGATGTTGGCCAGCACGTAGGCGCCGCCCTGTGCCAGCCAGCCGGGACCGACGGTATCGGCATAGCTCGGTGTCATGGAGACCTCGAAACCACCGTAGCCGTACTGCAGCGTCGGGTTTTTCCCGTCCAGCTTCATGCCCTTCTTCGATACCTGGAAGTAGGGCACGCGGGTGCCGTCACGGCTTTCGGCGAAATGCTGGCTGACCTCGAAACCACTGGCGTCGAAGGTGGCCGGCATGTGCTTGAGCGCGGTCTTTTCGCCCAGCAGCGGACCGTGGAACAGCGTGGTCGGCGTCAGGAAGCCGGTGACGGTCATGAACACGTCGTCGGAGGTTTCGTCGTCCACGGCGCTGACGCTGACCTTGCCGATCTCCGGCGCACCGGGCATCGCCTGCTTCGGCCACTCGCCGGCCTTGCCATCTGCTGGCGGCGTCAACACGTAGATGCGGTTCTTGACGTCGTCCATCACGTTCAACACCAGGTGATGACGCGTCCAGGTGTGTCCGGAAAGCGCCGTGGTGTCGCTGGGCGTGAACAGCGCGGTGAAGTCGCGGCCGCCGGCCATGAAGTCATCGAACTTCGTGGCGATCAGGCTGCCGGCCGGGAACGACTTGCCACCAATGTCCCAGGCTTCGCGCAGTTCGACCAGCAGCCACTCGCGATGGACGCTGGGCTGTGCGGATTCCGGCACGTCGATCTTGTGCTTGCCGCCGTCCTTGTCGAGCAGAAAGGTCTCGCCACGGAAGAAGGCCGGGACGCGATACAGGAAGTCGCGCTCGAAGCCCCGGGTGTGGTCGCGGGCGGCGAAGGCGCCAAGGTCTTCATGCTTCACCTTGAACACCAGCGGCGCGTCGTTCATCGGCGTGCCGCGCTTCCAGATGCGCACTTCGCGCGAGTAGCCGGAGGCGGTCATCGAGCCTTCGCCGAAATCGGTGGTGGCGAAAACAGTGTCACTGTCAATCCAGCCGAGACTGCCCTTGGCTTCCGGACGGTAGAAGCCGTCCTTCACCCAGCGCTTGTTGATCAGGTCGAACTCGCGGGTCACGTCGGCGTCCTTGCCGCCGTTGGAGAGCGCGATCAGGCAGCGAGCGTAATCCGGTTGCAGGCAGTTGGCGCCGTGCCAGACCCAACGCTTGCCTTCGCTTTCATTCAGTGCATCTACGTCGATCACCGTTTCCCAGGCCGGACTGTCCTTGCGGTATTCGGCCAGGGTGGTGCGCCGCCAGATACCGCGTGGGTGCTCGGCGTCCTGCCAGAAGTTGTAGTAGTGGTCGCCCATCTTGCCGACGTAGGCGATCTTGTCCTCGGAATCGAGGATGGCCTTGATGTCCTCACGCAGCTTCTCGAAGCCATCGGTATTGCCCAGCAGCTCGATGCTGGCGGCGTTCTGCCGGCGCACCCAGGTCAGCGAACGTTCGCCTTCCACATCCTCCAGCCAGAGGAACGGATCGTCGCCATTGCCACCTTTCGTGGCGCTGTCCGCGCTGTGCTTGTTCATGTCGCTGTTGGCTGCCTTGGCAGGGGCGGGGCTGGCGGCCATTGCGGCCAGCAGGAATACGGAAAGCAGGGAAGATGAACGCATGGCGGGCCCCGGAGTGGTCTGGATGCGCGACGGTAACACCGCGTCGGCGGTCATGACCCTGACGATGGTCATGGTCGCGGGTATTCGGTTTGACTCAGCCGCTGGCGATATCCAGCCGGAAACGCAGGGCGTCGGTTCCGTCCTGATAGTAGCTCGGGCGCCGTTCGAGGAGGCTGAAGCCGTAGTTGCGGTACAGGCGGATGGCGGTCTCGTTGTCTTCGCGGACCTCCAGTCGAAGCTCACGGCAGCCTCGCGCTCGCGCCTGCGCAGCCACATCATCCAGCAGGCGCTTGCCTAGGCCCTGCCCGCGGAAAGCCGGTGCGACGGCGATGGAATACAGGCGTCCGGCATGGCTGCCGCTGCGGGTCAGCAGCAGGCTGTAGCCGGCCAGCGTGTAGTCGGTCTCGATGACGCGCATCACCGCATGCGGGTTGCCCAGGTGATGGCGAAGCTGTCGAGGACTGAGGCGGTCACCCGGGAACAGTGCCTCCAGAACCTGCAGAATCGGCAGGTCGGCGGCACGCGCGGCGCGCAGTTGTGGCTCGACGCCATCGTTAGGCTGTGACATCGGCATTGAACTCCGCAACAGGGTCGCCCGGCCCGGGCGTCGTCGCCATATAGACGGCTTCTGAATCACTATTCGGACAGGCGGGCCGCCCGCTGCGCAGGGCAGCGAAAACCTGCCAGACTTTGCCTCGCGCGCGCCCGTCCGGCCGCATGCTGTTCCGACCTGAACCATGACCCGACTCGTCATTGTCGTCGAAAGATCCGCCGACTGGGCAGCTTACTACCCGGCCAGCGAAGTGGTCACCGCCACCGATTACCTGCAGCAGGCACCGGCCTCCGAAATCGAGCGCACGCAGGTAATCAACCTCTGTCGCACTTATCGCTACCAGGGGCTGGGCTACTACGTTTCGCTGCTGGCCGATGCGCGCGGGCATCGGGTGATTCCGTCAGTGCGCAGCATCAACAACCTGAGCCGGCGTTCGCTGTATGGCGTGGATGTGGAGGACCTGTCGCAGCGGCTGGCCAAGGCCCTGCCGGCGGATCGCGACGAGTTCAGCCTGCTGGTCTGTTTCGGCCAATGTGCGACGCCGGCGCTGGCTGACCTCGCGCGGCAACTGTTCGAGACCTTCCCCTGCCCGATCCTGCGGGTCGAATTCGAGCGCGGCCGCATCTGGCGTATCGCCAAGCTGCGGGCCGTCGGTCTGCACTCGCTGGAGGACGCCGAGCAGGACCAGTTCGCCGCCGCGCTGGACAGCTTCAGCCGCAAGATCTGGCGCAAGCCGCGCGCGCGACGCGTGTCGCGCTACGATCTGGCCATGCTCTACGACCCGGACGAGACGCTGCCGCCGTCGAACAGGAAGGCGATGCAGCATTTCATCAGCGCCGGCAAGAGCATCGGCATCGACGTCGATCCGATCACCCGCGCAGACTACGCGCGGCTGGCCGAGTACGACGGCCTGTTCATCCGCGAGACCACCACGCTGACCAACCACA
>JAGRJX010000057.1:11500-12629 GCA_020442545.1 Lysobacterales bacterium | reverse complement strand
CTGGTGTTGCGATTGAGAGTTGAATCCGCCCCCCCCTTGTGAACTCTAACGCCTAATCGGCGACAAAGTGGTGTGTAATCCGGGTGTGTATTCCCGGAACTGGTGCTGCGGTTGTAGGGAAATTCCTACGTCATTCATGGCGTTGGGCCGATGGCGGTGGATAACTCGGGTGTCTAATCTTTCCGCCATCTTTTTCTGGCGGGACGAGCACCGTGTCAATCTACGAAGCTTCCGGTAGCGGCGCAAGCCATGCATCATCGCCGTCGCCGCCGAAACTGCTGGATCAGGTTCGACAGCGGATTCGTCGGCTGGGCCTGGCGCGTCGCACGGAAAAAAGTTACGTCGGCTGGATCCGCCGCTTCATCATCGCCAACGACCTGCGCCATCCGCGTGACATGGGTGCGCGCGAGGTGGAGTCGTTTCTGACGCTGCTGGCCAGCCGGGATCGGGTGGCGGCTTCGACCCAGAATCAGGCGCTTTCGGCGCTGCTGTTTCTGTACCGGGAAGTGCTGAACGTCGAGCTGCCCTGGATGGACAACATTCGCCGCGCAAAACAACCCGAACGGCTGCCGGTGGTGCTGAATCATGACGAAGTCGCAAGGTTGCTGGCGCAACTGTCGGGAATGCATTGGCTGATGGCGTCGCTACTGTACGGTTCCGGCCTGCGCTTGATGGAGTGCCTTCGGCTTCGGGTGAAGGACATTGACCTTTCCCGACGTGAACTGACGGTGCGGTCCGGCAAGGGCAACAAGGATCGGCGGACGGTACTGCCACGCGATCTGGCTGAGCCGCTCCGCCGCCAGATTGAAGCGGCGCGGGATATCCACCGCCGTGATCTTGAAGCCGGGTTCGGCGAGGTCTGGCTGCCCCATGCGCTGGCGCGGAAGTACCCGAACGCGGCGCGTGAATTCGCCTGGCAGTATGTGTTTGCGTCGGCGCAGCGCAGCGCTGATCCGCGTTCTGGCGCAATACGGCGACATCATCGCGATGAGAAGTCGCTGCAGCGGGCCATGAAGCAGGCCGTGAAGCTGGCCGGGATCGACAAGCCAGCGACCTGCCACACGCTACGACACAGTTTCGCCACGCACCTGCTGGAAGCCGGATACGACATCCGCACCATCCAGGAGCT
>JAGRJX010000057.1:0-11477 GCA_020442545.1 Lysobacterales bacterium | reverse complement strand
AGATCTACACGCATGTGCTGAACAGCGGAGCACGTGGCGTGATCAGTCCACTGGATTCGACGCCTTCCTCCCTCATCCGCCCGTTGGGCACCTTCTCCCACTCACGGTAGAAGGACAAACGAAAACGCCGCGCTGGCGAACCGGCGCGGCGTTCGGCACGGGCTGTGCGTGAGGCACTCCCGATCTTGCCCTCCCCTGCAAGCAGGGGCGGGTAGTGCAGGGCCTACTTGAAGTTGTAGACCAGGTTGACGGTGGTGAGGGTGTCGGTCTTCTTCTGGCCGGGCAGCACGTCGGTGTTGTGACGGGCCTGCAGGCCGGCCTTCAGCGCGAAGTCCTCGTTCATTTTCACGGCGACACCAAAGTCGTTCTGGATGAAGGTGTTTTCACTTCCGGACTCGACAAGCAGCGTGTTCACCAGGTCGGTGTTTCCGGTGAGCTTGTGCTTGAAGTTGAGCAGGCCGCGCAGGATGGCTTCGTTCTCGATCCAGCCGGACGCCGACTTGGCGTGACGCCAGCCCGGACCGATTTCCATGTTGAGTTCGGTGCGCTCGTTCTTGATCAGCGAGCGGCCATAACCCAGCGAGAAGGTCGCCTGGCTTTCGAACGGGGCGAAGTCGTCATTCTCGTAGCGCAGCGCAGCGACCCAATAGCTGATTTCGTTCATCTTCAGCGCGCTGGACGCACCGAACTCGTAGCGGTTGGCGTTGAGCTCGAAGCGCTCTTCCGGGATGCCGTCGCCGTCGAAATCACCGATGACTTCACCCTTGGCGCGCAGAGCAGCGAGGTAGAAGTGGTGCTTCCACTGGTCGTCCTCGTGCTTGAAGTCGAGCTTGGCGTTGAGGTTCTCCGAGCGTGCGTTGCCGCGGGCCAGGGCGAGACCGAGTTCGCCGGTGCCGGTCCAGCCGTTGCTGTCGCTTTCGGCGGCGGTAGCGTTGTGGCTCAGGCCGAGG
Organism: Lysobacterales bacterium; assembly: GCA_020442545.1. Lineage (GTDB taxonomy): Bacteria > Pseudomonadota > Gammaproteobacteria > Xanthomonadales > Xanthomonadaceae > JACKOX01. The sequence goes on along the minus strand of JAGRJX010000057.1, from coordinate 10,527 downwards.
GCGACCAGCACGGCGGCGCTGAGGATCAGGTGCTTCATGGTTTTCTCCTTTGAGATCAATGTTCCGGGCACAGGTTTTGGACGCAAGGGTTCTGAACGAAAAATGGGCGCGTATGGTAGCCGCGGGCGTCGTCCGCGTGGTGAATCGGCTGTGAACCGGCTCCGGAGCCTGCGCGGCAGAAGCCATCGAGGCGAAACCGTGACTGTGTGAGGGCGAATTTTCGCCGGTTTGCCGGCCTGAAGTGGTTCTGCAGGCCAAGAAGCGGCGGAAATACGCACCGCACAGACGCGGGTGCAGCCCGGTTGAGTTCTGCCGCGAAGGGGCTCCTGGCTTGCTCAGCGCAGCGGCAGCGGCCCGCCGCCGTAGTACAGGCTGACCACATGTCGCGCTTCGGCGAAGAACAACCAGCGTTCGACCAGGGCGCCGAGCTGGAATGCCAGCGCGGCGCTGAAGGCGAGCACGGCGGTCATGCCGGGTGAGTGTTTCGCGATCAGCAGGGACAGCAGCGGCACGACGATGAACAGCGTTGCGGCGATGATCCGCAGCCGCCGAGAGTGCTTTCTTGCCAGCACGAAGACCATCTCGCGGGTGATGTAGTTGGCTTCGGTATGCGGTGCCTCGAACTGCCGCATGGCGCGATCAACGCCAATGGCATGCCGGGTGTGCAGTACGCCGTCGGCTTCGGATCGCGATACCGAACGCCATGCGATCAGCTTGAGTGTGCCCAGCGCCAGCAGCAGGATCACGGCGCTCCACAGCACCATGCTGCCGGGCCGCCAGCCGGTCAGCGAGAACAATGCAACCAGCCACAGCAGGCCGCCAGCCAGCGCGAACAGCAGGTAGCCCGGCAGCACGCTCCCGTGTCGCCAGGCCGGAATGGTGCGCAGACTGGCGTAGATCATCGCGGTACAGGCGACCGTGATCAGCGACAGCATGGCCAAGGCCGCGCCGGCGATGCGGCTGGCCGTGCCGAAGTCGGCGTTCCATACCGCCCAGCACAGCAGCAGCGCCGGGATGTAGGTGATCACCGCCATCACGCCTTCGCGCGACAGCCAGGAACTGCGCCATTGACTGAAGGCACGCCAGGCGCGCTGCGGCTGACCTAGATGCCACAGCGAGGCGATCAATCCCGTGGTGACCAGCAGCAGGCCGAGGCCGAACAGGATCAGCGCGAATTCGCGACTCAGCGGCAGCGGACGGAACGCGTAGTGCGCACCCAGCCAGAACAGCAGGCCGTAGCCGCTGCCGGACAGTGTGGTGAAGGCGATGACGGAGAAGGCGGGATGCATCAGATCAAGTTCCGCAGTTGCCCCTTCTCCCGCTGGCGGGGGAAGGCTGGGGTGGGGGTGGAAGCGCGGAGCACTGCCCGGTTGTCGCGACTGGCGAGATGTTCGTGCTCACCAACGACACCCAGCATGCGGCAACCACCCTCACCCGCCCTTCGGGCACCTCGCTTCGCGCCCCGCCCTCGCGAGCAGCGCTCGGGCGCTCAGCCGGAGCATACTCCGCAAACGCTCGGCCTCGCCCCGCCAGCGGGAGAGGGAATCCATCCTGCACTGTCGTCGCGGAAAGGAGCGCGTTGCGATTCATCGGCTCAGCACGCGGTCGACCCAGCGCAGCAGGGGCGGCAGCTGATCGCGATCCAATGGTTCTTCGGGTTGGTTGCTGGTGTCGTTGCCGGCACGACGCGGTCGCGGTGGCAGGTAGCGGTTGGTGGGGCGATAGCCGAGCTGCTCCAGCGGTGCCATACCATCGCGCTCGGCCACGGACTTCGACACGGCGGACTCCGGATCGCCCAGGTCGCCGAAGGCGCGGGCGCGGGTCGGGCAGGCCATCACACAGGCCGGCTGGCGTTCGGCTTCGGGCAGGGTTTCGTTGTAGATGCGGTCGACGCAGAGCGTGCATTTCTTCATCACGCCTTCGACCGCGCTGTATTCGCGCGCGCCGTACGGACAGGCCCAACTGCACAGCTTGCAGCCGATGCACTTGTCCTCGTCGACCAGCACGATGCCGTCGGCTTCGCGTTTGTAGCTGGCACCGGTCGGGCAGACGGTGACGCAGGCGGCGTCCTCGCAATGCAGGCAACTGCGCGGGAAGTGCACGGTCAGTGGCGCCGGTGGCTTCGCATCGACCGGCGCACTGGTGCCGCAGACATTCGGCGCCGGCTCGCTTTCGTAGCTGTGCACGCGGTTGAACCAGACGCCGAAAGGCTCATCGCCATAGGCATTCTCGTCCGTGAGTGGCGCCGCGATACCGCCGGCATTCCACTCCTTGCAGGCCACCGCACAGGCATGGCAACCCACGCAGATGTCGAGGTCGATGACCAGGCCAAGCTTTTTGCCGGTGGTCGTCGGCAGCATGGTCATGGCGACGTTTCCTTGCGCGCTTCACGGAAGTCGGCGCCAAAACGCAGTGGCCTGTTTTCGTGGCGATCACCAGCACCGGCATTGGGCAGCGGCGCGAACTGCGGCGCGCTTTCGCCGGGTTGATCCGCCGGCCGGATCGACACGCGCAGGTCGAACCAGGCGGCCTGCCCGGTGACCGGATCGGCGTTGGCGTAACGCTTCCGATCCGCGCGCTTGGGCGTGAGGTCGGAAATCAGGTGGTTGAGCAGGAAGCCGTCCTTCGCTTCCGGCGCGTTCTTCGACAGGCCCCAGGCACCGCGTCGTTTGCCGATGGCGTTCCAGGTCCACACCGTGTCCGGCTGCACGTTGGCCGCCTGTTTCACCTGCACGGTGATCTCGCCGTGGTGACTGGCCACCGTGGCCCAGTCGCCGTCATCGAGGCCGAAGCGCTTCGCGGTCTTCGGATGCACATACAGCGCATTGCGGGTGGCGATCTGTCGCAGCCAGGCGTTCTGCGAACCCCANNCCCAGGCGTGGTACATGAACATCGGTCGCTGCGTGAGCGCATGCAGCGGAAATGCTGCACCTGCTCCCTCCCTTTCATCGAAGGGGATCGAACGCGATTGCCATCGCGTGAGGTGGGAGGGGTTGCTCTTGATCTTCGACTCGGATGCCGTGAGAGCAACATCAACAGCAACCCCCTCCCGGCCTCCCCCTTGCGCTTCGCGCAAAGGGGAGGGGTTAACGGCTGCGCCCTCGAAAGGCTCGTACCACATCGGCAGCGGGTCGAAATAGGTGGCAACGCGTTCGCGATGCTCGTCCGGCGGCTGCACGTCGCCGTGACCTTCGGCGGCGAGGCGGAATTTCTGCAGCGTCTCCGAATACAGTTGCAGCACGATGGGCTGGTCGCCGCCAAGGAAGCCCATGCCGCGCGCCCAGTCGAGGTACTCGCGATTGGCCATCTTGTAGTAGCGCGCGGCCTCGGGAATCTCCGCGCGCCAGAATCCGCCGTTGTCGATATAGCGCTGCAGCTGATCCGGGTTCGGCGCGCCCTTGCCTTCCTGCGCGCCATCGGCGCCGCGCCAGCCCGCCAGCATGCCGACGCCGGGCGCGCGCTCGTGGCGAACCATGTAGTCGGCGAAGTTGCGATACGTGGCGTTGCCGTCGGCGTCGACCATGCCGGGCAAGCCGAGCCGCGCGCCGAGCTCCAGCAGCACCGACTGGAAGCCGCGCGCTTCGCGCCCTTCGATATCGGCATCCACGGGCAGCAGCGGATGGCGGATGGCGTCGGAAGCACCGTCGGCATCGGAGATCGGCCGGTCCAGCAGGCTGATGCAGTCGTGACGCTCCAGATAGGTGGTATCCGGCAGCACCAGGTCGGCGTAGGCCACCATCTCGGAGGCGAAGGCATCGGAATAGATGATGTGCGGGATGCGGTAGTCGCCTTGCTCGTTCTTGTCGGTGAGCCACTGCATGGTCTCGCGCGTGTTCATCGACGAGTTCCAGCTCATGTTCGCCATGAACATCAGCAGCGTGTCGATGCGGTACGGGTCGCCGGCCCAGGCGTTGCGGATGACGTTGTGCATCAGCCCGTGCGCGCTCAGCGGATAGGCCCAGCTATAGGCGTGATCGATGCGCTTGGGCTTGCCTTCTTCATCAACCAACAGGTCCTCCGGGCCGTGGACGAAGCCCAGCGGCGCGGCGTCGAGACGGCCATCTTTGCCACGTTGGCGACCGGGCCGGTTCGGCGGTGCAATCGGTTTCGGGAACGGCGGCTGGAAACGGAACGAGCCCGGTGTGTCGACCGCACCCAGCAGCATCTGCAGCAGATGCAGCGCGCGGCAGGTGTGGAACCCGTTGCTGTGCGCGCTGATGCCGCGCATGGCGTGGAAGCTGACCGGCCGACCGATCATTTCGGCGTGGCGGTTGCCGTGGGCATCGGTCCACGGTTGCTGGATGCGGATTTCGTGATCGAAAGCGGCTTCGGCCAGTTCGCGAGCGATACGGCGAATGGTGTCTGCGGGAATGCCGCAGCGCTCGGCGACGGCATCCGGCGAATACTGCGGATCGAGATAGCGCTCGACGATACGCTCGAACACCGGCACCGCCTTGCGACCATCGTGCAATGCAAACTCGCCGACAACAGCAGGCTGGATGCCGGTGGCGTTGGCGGCGGCGAGATTGAAGCCTCTCGCCCCCCGGGAGAGGGGTTGGGGTGAGGGCTCGCTGCCCAACGAAGCCCTGTCGGAGTGCGCACCCTCGCCCCCAGCCCCTCTCCCGGAGGGCGAGGGGAGAACAGCGCACAGCGGATTGCCATCTGCATCGCGTGCGAACAGGCCGTGGTCGGCAGCACCCGGGTCGTCGACCAGCAGCCAGTGGGCATTGCAGTAGCGCACCAGGTAGTCGAGGTCGATGCGGTCGGTGCGCAGCAGCTCGTGGATCAACGCGAAGGCGAACAGGCCGTCGGTACCGGGACGAATGCCGATCCACTCGTCGGCGATGGCACCGTAGCCGCTGCGGATCGGATTGACGGCAACGATTTTCGCGCCGTTCTTCTTCATCGTGCCGAGGCCGAGCTTGATCGGGTTGCTGTCGTGGTCCTCGGCCACGCCCCACAGCATCAGGTAGCGGCTGCGCTCCCAGTCCGGCTCGCCGAACTCCCAGAAGCTGCCGCCGATGCTGTACAGACCGCCGGCCGCCATGTTCACCGAACAGAAACCACCATGCGCGGCGTAGTTCACGGTTCCGAACTGCTGTGCCCACCAGCCGGTCAGCGCCTGGCTCTGGTCGCGGCCGGTGAAGAAGGCCAGCTCGTCCGGATTGCGATCGCGGATCGGACGCAGCCAGTCCGTCGCGATCCGCAGCGCCTCGTCCCACTCGATCTCGACGAACTCGCCGCTGCCGCGTTCACCCACGCGCTTGAGCGGCTTCTTCAGTCGTGCCGGCGAGTAGTGCTGCATGATCCCGGCCGAACCCTTGGCGCAGAGCACGCCCCTGTTCACCGGGTGATCCGGATTGCCCTCGATGTAGCGCAGGCGGCCGTCCTTGATGTGCACGCGGATGCCGCACCTGCACGCACACATGTAGCAGGTCGTGGTTTCGACGCGATCGCCCACCGGGCGGCTCAAGTCGAGTTTGGGGTCGGCCATGGCGGGATCGGCTGCGGCGCGGGAAACAGCGCTGATTGTACGGCGCGTACCGGAAACGGTCACATCAACGACCTCGCCCGCTTCAGCGTCGACATTTCTCGGCGCGCGTCAGCCAGAGCTGCAGTTCGCCATCGATGCCCTGCCCGCGATGTTCGGCCGCGATGGCGTCGCGCACATGGCGTCGCACGTCCGGGCAGGGGTCCGGCCGTCCCAGGCCGACAAGACCCAGCACGAACTGCACGCGCTGTTCCGGGCTGGGGCGGCCACGCACATGGATGCCCTCGACAAAGGCATCGCTCCGCCCGGGCAACCGTGGCGGCGCGCGAGTAGCGAAGGGTTGTGCGTTGGCGTCGACCTGTCTCCGCACGCTGTTGTCGATCTGCCGCAGCAGGTCAGTGCCCGATGGCGGCGGCAGACTGTCTTCTGCCGCGTCCTCGGCCAATGCGGGTTCGTCCGGATAGTCGATGGCGCGTGGTGGTTCGGGAACCGGTGCGGCGATCAGGGAATGCGGCCGATGCAGGCGCGGCGGCGCGGGCGGCGGCGGGTCGCGTTCGGTTGCGGATGCTGATCGCGGAATGAACACCACTTCAAAGCGCTGGCTTCGATGCTGCGCCTCGACCCGCGGCGGCTGCGAAGCGCGCCAGAGCAGGCCGAGGAATAGCACGACAGGCAGCGCCGCCAGCGCCAACTTCCACCAGCGACCATCGACGGATTCCGCCACCGATACCGATTGCCGCAATGGCCGCCACGGTGATTCGCCGTGCAGCACGTCCCGGTGCATGGCCGCCAGCGAGGCCTTCCAGTCTGCTTGCATGCGCGGATGCTAGCGATGTCGGCGTTAATCGCCGGTTATGCGCCCGTGCACCTCTTGCTGCCGATACGGTAGCGATCAGGCTTACTGCTCGACAACAACCTCGCTGCGCTGGCCGGCCGTCACCGTGGCTGTCGTCTCGCTCGTCTCGTCGCTGTCCGGATACAGCGCCACGACCTGATACTCGCCCGGCGGCAGCGTGATCTGGTACTCGACCTTGTAGCCGCCGCCCCAGCGCGCGCGCTTGCCCTGGATGTCGGTTGTCGCACTGTAGACATCGACACGCTTGGCTCCAGGCGCCTTCACCGCCAGCACGCCGCCGTTGACGTTGACGACTGCCTCCGTGGCTTGGCCCACCTTCACCGTCACCAGCAGGTCGGCTTCGGCCTTGTCCACGCGGCCGTGCACGATGTAGTCACCCGGCGGCAACTCGAATGTCTTCGCGCCGTAGCCGCCGGTCACGTGCTTGCGCTTGCCCTTGATGTCCTGCCTGGCTTCGTAGATGTCGATGCGGAAATCGCCACCTTCGGCTACCGGACCGCCTTCGGCATAGACCCCGGACACATTGAGTACGCCGGCACCCACCACGAAACCGCGCTCCACCGTCTCGCCGGCGGCCAGCTCGAACTCGAATTCGGCCTCGGCCTTGCCGATTCGCGCCTTCAGGCGCTGCGCACCTGCGGGCACATACTTGTCCAGCTTCCCGTAGCCACCGACCTGCCCATCCGGGAAGAACAGATCCAGACGCGCATCCTTCTGCGGTTCCGTAGCTTCCTCGCTGCCGCGCGCGGTGAGCACCACGCGGCCGGCGTCGAGATTGAAGTTCAGGGTGACCGGCTTGCCGTCGACGATGCTCAGCGGTTTCGCCTGCTTGACGCTGCTGTAGCGGACATGAAGTTCGTAGTCGCCGTCCTCCAGCTGCTGCTCGAAGGTGGCGGCATACCGGCCAGCCACCTGTCGATCCGCCTTGCCTTCGGCATTCACCGCCTTGAGATCCCAGCGCAGGTTCTCGTCCTCCAGCGGTTTGCCATCGGCGGTCAACGAAGCCGTCGCCGTCAGGGTGACGCCATTTGCCTGCTCGGGCTCTGGTTCCGGCGCGGGTGGCGGTGCCGGCTCCGGTTCGACGACTTTCGCCACGGTCTCGGTCAGCGCATTGCCCAGCGCGCCGGCGTTGTTGGCCTCAAAGTAGCGGCCACCGGTTTCCTCTGCCAGACAGGCCACCTGACGGCCTTCGTCGGCGGACAGGCCGAATCCCACCACGTGCGCGGTGAAGTCGACACCGGCCTTCTCCAGCTCGCGGCCCAGCGCGCAGGGATCGGCGTTGCAGGTTTCCAGTCCGTCGGTGATCAGGATCACCGTGGCGCGCTCATCCTGGTAGCGCAGCGCTTCGGCTGCCTGCCTGACAGCAGCGGTCAACGGCGTCTTGCCAAGAAACTTCATGTGGCTGGTGGCGTCGTCGATGGCCTTTGCACTGTCGGGTGCCGGCGGCACCAGCATCTCGATGTCACTGCAGTCGCCTTCACGGCGGTGGCCATAAGCAAGCAGGCCAAGCTCCACCGACGGCGAGGTCCTTGCCAGCACGCTGGCCAGGCTTTCGCGGGCGATCTCCAGCTTGGGACGACCGTCAATCTGTCCCCACATCGAGCCGGAACCATCCAGCACAATGATCGCGCGGTCTGCGGCCAACGCCTGTGCGCTCGCCAGCAGGGACACGAACAACAGGGAAATCAGTCGAATGATCATTACCCACACACCGGTTCGGACTCCACTGAAGGGTACGGAATCGCGGGCGGCTTCGCGACATCGTCGGGCACGCGGCTTCCTGCAATAATCCACCGATGGACCGCTACGAACGCATTCTGACCCTGCACCGCACACTGCAGGCCGCGCGCTACCCGATCCCGGTGAAGCGCCTGATGGAGGAAACCGGCGCCTCGCGGGCGACGCTGTACCGCGACATTGCCTACCTGCGCGACGTGCTGGGCGCGCCGGTGGACTCGCACGACGATCCACCCGGCTATCGCTACGACGCCGACGAAGGCGTGCGTTTCGAGCTGCCCGGTTTGTGGCTCAGCTCGGAAGAGCTGCACGCCCTGCTGGTTGCACACCAGCTGCTGTCGCGCACCGGGCCGGACGTACTGTCCAGCGCGCTGGCGCCGCTGCAGGGACGCATCGAGTCACTGCTGGCCGAGCATGCCGGCGGCAAGCGCTGGCCGATCGAACGCATCCGCGTCACCGCCAGCGGCACCCGACGCATGGACGAGCACTGCTTTCGCATCGTCGCCACCGCCGTGCTCGACCGCCGGCAGCTGCGCTTCGGCTATCGTGCGCGCTCGACCAATGCAGCGACCGAGCGCACCGTGTCGCCGCAGCGCCTGACCCACTACCGCGACAACTGGTACCTCGACGCCTGGGACCACGGCAAGGACGGCCTGCGCAGCTTCGCGCTGGATCGCATGACCAAGCCGACCGTGCTGGAAACGACCGCCGATGACGTCGGCGAGGACACGCTCGACCAGGCCCTGGCGTCGAGCTACGGCATCTTCTCCGGCGAACCCAGGGACTGGGCGACGATCCGCTTTTCCGCCAAGGCCGCGCGCTGGGTCGCCGACGAGCACTGGCATTCGCGGCAGGAAGGCAAGTTCCTCGACGACGGCCGCTACGAGCTGCGCCTGCCCTTCAGCAACTCGCGCGAACTGCTGATGGACTTGCTGCGCTATGGCCCGGATGCGGAAATCGTGTCGCCACCGTCACTGCGCGAGGAAGCGCGGATCATGCTCAAGCTGGCGATCCAGGCCTACGGTGGCTGATTACAGACAAGTCAGAAAACAGGACAACAGCTTCGCTGTCCGTGGAGAATCAGAAAAGCAGCGGCCTGCGCCCTTTCTCACAGTACGCAAAGCGTACGGCTGACTCCTTGCCTCCTGACTGATCGTTAACACCCGCGTCTCGGCTGTTGAGACGACCGTCGCGCAGGCTAAACCCGCCACCACGGGAGAACAGTCATGCCGCGCATCCATCACGTCGATTTCCGCCCACGTTCCACTGCCGGCCTGCTGGCTTCGGAACATCCGCTGCTGGACACGCTGCTGCGCGGCTGGTTATTGATCGGCTTGGCACTGCTGCCCAGCCTGCCGGCGCTGCTGGCGAACGACGGCAGTTTCCTGCGCAGTATGTTCTGGCTGGTCATCGCGCCCGGGGCTTCGCTGCTGCTGATGCACCGGCAATCCCTGTTCAGTCGCGTGGCGGCGCTGCGTCGGACGCTCCTCGTCCGTCCGTCGCGGCGTCGCCCGCATTCCGTGGTGCAGGCCTTGCCATCTCGCCAGGAAGTGGCCGAACCGACGCTGCGTCGCGCCGCTTGAGCCGGTGAGTCGGCGCTTCGCTGCCTGTCAGGAGGTGAGTCGGCCACTTCGTGGCCTGTCAGTAAAAGGCGTCGACCCAGACCGCTCAGACTTACAGCACGCGAAGCGTGCGACTCACCTTGCTAACAGGCCGCGAAGCAGGCCGACTCACTGCGTCACGCACGTGCAGCGCCCGGCCAAGCCAGCGTCAGTCACGCACACCAACCCGACGACGCTCCATGCGTCGCAGAAACTCGTCCATGATCCGGCGGTAGATATCCGCGCCGAGGTATTCGTCCTCGACGCCGGCGTCGATGGACGGGTTGTCGTTGACCTCGATCACTACCACGCGGTCGCCGACTTTCTTGAGGTCGACGCCGTAGAGCCCATCACCAATCGCGCCGGCCGCGCGCGTGGCCAGCTTGACCACGTCGGATGGCGCCTGACGGATCGGCAACGTGGCGAAGCCGCCAGTTCGCGCGCCGCCCTTGGCGGCGTGGTTGTAGATCTGCCAATGCCCGCGTGACATGAAGTACTGGCAGGCATACAGCGGCTCGCGATTGAGCACGCCGATGCGCCAGTCGAACTCGGTGTAGATGTATTCCTGCGCCAGCAGCAGCGCGCTCTGCTGGAACAGCGTTTCTGCGGCTTTCTTCAGCGCTTCGGGCGTTTCCACCTTGCTGATGCCGCGCGAAAATGACCCGTCGGGAATCTTCAGCACGATGGGAAAGCCGAGCTTGTCCGGCAGCGCGGCCAGCGCGTTGGCATCGTCGCGGAACACCGCTTCGGTCTTCGGGACCGGCAGCTTCCTCGCCACCAGCAGGTCGCGCAGGTAGATCTTGTTGGTGCAGCGGAGAATCGACTGCGGGTCGTCGATCACC
>JAGRJX010000325.1 GCA_020442545.1 Lysobacterales bacterium | reverse complement strand
CAAACGCATGGAGGCATCCGTGCGGCGGGATGTCCCGCCTGATCAACTGGTGGCCGATTCAAGCCCGGCCAGATTCTGTTGCCGTCATCCGCGCGGAAGCGGGGATCCGGTGAATTGCAGCAGTCAGGGAGTCAGGAGTGAGTCGCACGCTACGCGTGCTGTGAGAAAAAGCATCAGCGCACGCTCCCTCACTCCCTCATTGACAGCGAAGCTGTCAACTCACTTCCTCACTCGTGTCACGAAGTCACCGGGTTCCCGCTTTCGCGGGAATGACGTCAAGTTTCGTTTGTCATTGCTTCCGGAAGTCAGCTAATCCGTTGATTCACAAAGTATCTCGGGGATACTCTGCTGTACCGACCTTGCCGCTCCGAAGGGCTTCCGCTACGCTGCCGCGCCCTATCAAGGCCCGGCCCGGCGGAAGCCGGTCGGCAAGCATACCGGCTGCCACGGCGCCGGTACAGCCGCTGCCGAAGGCCGACAGCCAGAGTGATCCCCACATGACCACCCAGCCCAGCAAAGACCTCGAAACCTTCCCGAACCCGCGTCCTGGTCGCGATTACACCATCCGCATCACCATGCCGGAGTTCAGCTGCCTGTGCCCGAAGACCGGCCAGCCGGACTTCGCCGAACTGGTGCTGGAATATGTGCCGGAAGATCGCTGCGTCGAGCTGAAGGCGCTCAAGCTCTACATCTGGAGCTTCCGCGACGAAGGCCACTTCCACGAGGATGTCACCAACCGCATCCTCGACGATCTGGTGAAAGCCACCAATCCGCGCTTCATGCGCCTGTCCGGCGAGTTCAACGTGCGCGGCGGCATCTACACCACCGTCGTCGCCGAGCACCGCGCCGAAGGCTGGATGCCGCCGGTGGCGGTGGCGCTGCCCTGAGCCAACTGGGGTCACGTCCCAGGACGGCTACCTAGCCGCCAGAAGCATCTGGGTCTGGATTAAATGAAGACGCCTGCGGCGCCTGGATGCTGGCCTTGGCGCGCAGTGCCTTGACCTGATCGGCCAGTGCGCGGGCCTTGAGCTGCTGTTCGGCACCGTCGCGGACCTGCTCGAACGGTGGTGGCGAGAACGCGCGAGCGGCAACGCGCTTCAGCACATGCCAGCCGAACTCGCTCTTGATCGGCACCGGCGCCACCTGGCCGTCGGCCAGGTTCGAGGCGGACTCGGCCAGCGAGGCCGGGATCTGCGTACGGTTGACCCAACCCAGGTCGCGCGCATTCGCACCCTTGGCGGCGTATTCGCCCATCAGCGCGTTGAAGTCGGCATCCGGCTGGATGCCCTTGCCGGCTGCTTCCAGCGCTTCGTTCTCGTCCTTGAACAGGATGTGCTGCAGGTGGAACTCCTGCCCGCCGACGCGCGCGGCTTCCTGCTCGTAGTAGTCGCGGATCGCCTGTTCCGACACCTCGATGTTCTGCCGGTAGCTGGACACCATGCGTCCGGACAGCTGCAGCAGCCGCGCCAGCGTGACCTCAGCCTGCACGTCCGGCTGGCTGGCAAGACCGCTGTGGATGGCCTCCTGCGCCAGCAGCAGGGTTTCCTCCAGGGTTTCCAGCGCTTTCATGCGCTGCGCCGGATCACTGATGTCCAGCCCACGACCCTTGGCGAACACGTCCAGAAGCGGCTCGCTGATCACCTCGCCATTGACCACGGCGACCACGTTGCCACCCGGCGCGCCAAGCAGGGCCTGCTGGGC
>JAGRJX010000056.1 GCA_020442545.1 Lysobacterales bacterium | reverse complement strand
CGCATCAACGCCGAAGACCCGGAAACCTTCATGCCGAGCCCGGGCCTGATCAAGCACTTCCACTCGCCGGGCGGGCCCGGCGTGCGCGTGGACAGCCACATCTACGAAGGCTACCGCGTGCCGCCGAACTACGACTCGATGATCGGCAAGCTGATCGTCCACGGCGCCGACCGCGACCAGGCGCTGGCGCGCATGCGCGTCGCGCTATCGGAGATGGTGGTCGACGGCATCAAGACGAATGTCCCGCTGCAGCAGCGCATCATCGGCGACTCCGGCTTCCAGCGCGGCGGCGTCAACATCCACTACCTGGAAAAGCGCCTGAAGGAACAGAAGGAAAAGGCAATCGATCTGGGGTGAAGCGCCCTCTTCTCCCGCTGGCGGGAGAAGATGCCGCAGGCAGATGAGGGTGGATTCCTTTGCCGTCACGTCTCGCTGGCTTGCTCGTCGGTTGTTCACCACATCGGGAGCGGGCATTACGGCGAGGCGAAAGATATCCAGCGGCGAAAGGCCCGAAGGCAATCGGATGACCAGGGAATGGCGGCGTAGAGCATGGACTGCCTCGCTCATGCCCTTGTTGCCGCTGATTCCTGGGCTGGTTCTCCTGGTGATCACCCTTATCGGTGGTGAAGGAAACGACAACGCCGTCGTCCGCTGGGCTCAGGAATGCGGGTGGATTGCGCTCGTGATCGGTGGTGCTGGATTCCTGGTCCTGTCTGTGCTCGCGGCATGGGTGCTCCGGTGCCGCCACTGCGGTAATCGACTGTCCCGCGCAGGCATCAAACCTGCGGACCTGATCAACGACTTTGCTGGTGTTCGCCACTGCCCGCACTGTGGCAATGGCTTGACCGAAAATGACCCAACAAGGCGAACTTGACGCCGTCAGCGTGGGATAATCGCTGCATGAGCGACGAGAACAAGCAGCCGTCATCCGGCGACACCACCCACTTCGGCTTCCGCGACGTCCCCACCAGCGACAAGCAGAAGCTGGTCGGTCGCGTTTTCAGCTCGGTGGCATCACGCTACGACCTGATGAACGACCTGATGTCGTTCGGCATCCATCGCCTGTGGAAGCGCTACTTCGTCGGCACCAGCGGCGTGAAACGTGGCGATCGCGTGCTTGACCTTGCTGGCGGCACCGGCGACATCGCCGCGTTGTTGAAACCGCGTGTCGGCGAATCCGGCGAGATCGTGATCGGCGACATCAACGCGGAAATGCTGTCGGTTGGCCGCGACCGCCTCACTGATCGCGGCATGCTCAGGGGCGTTGACTATGTCCGCCTGAATGCCGAGTCGCTGCCGTTTCCGGATCGCCATTTCGACCTGGTCACCATCGCCTTCGGCCTGCGCAACGTCACCGAAAAGCAGAAGGCGCTGAACGACATGTTCCGCGTGCTCAAGGTCGGCGGCCGTGCGCTGGTGCTGGAGTTTTCCGAGGTGAAACCGGAATGGTTCCGTCCGCTGTACGATTTCCACAGCTTCAAGGTGCTGCCCAAGCTGGGGCAGCTGTTTGCCGGCGATCCCGAGTCCTACCAGTACCTCGCCGAGTCGATCCGCAAGCACCCGCCGCAGGACGAGCTGAAGGCAATGATGCAAACCGCCGGCTTCGAGCGCTGCGACTACCGCAACCTCAGCGCCGGCATCGTCGCCATCCATTCCGGCTACCGGATCTGAACGTCATCGCTGTGGCACCAACTGACAGTGATGCCCGCCCCATCGAGGACTATGGACCCTCGAAACCATCTGCGAACAACGTGTCGCCTTGTCCCGCCCAGCTGCAACCGCCACCGTTGTGGATGCAGTCGATACGGCCAGCGGCACCCAGTATCAGGTAGAGCTCGCCGAGGTGATCCTCGGCAAACCCGTAACTGCCGCCATAGCCGCTAGCCCAGCAGCTGGAGCTGATTGCCGCCGGATTGGCGGTGTCCAGCATGTCGGTCTTCCAGACTTGGCCGCAGTAGGCATCGCTGTAGAAGTAATCGCCAGCGATGCTCGGAATACGGCTTCCCCGGTAACGGTAGCCGCCGATGATCGAACGAAAGCCGTCGGAGTGGTTGAAGTTGCGGTGGCACAGCGGTGGATCAAAGAATCCGCTGGCGCGCGGAAATTCGCAGCTGGTGCCGGCATCGAGCGGGCAACCGCTGACCGGGCAACTCGACTCCGCATTGCCAGCGCTTTCGCAGCCTTCGCGGCATACCCAGCCGAAGTTGACCGGTGCAGGTGCCGTACTCGGGATGATGTTGATCTCCTCCCACTTGCTCTGACCGACATCACCAATGAACAGATCACCGCTCTGCCGGTCAAAGCTGAAGCGGAATGGGTTGCGCAGGCCGGTCGCCCAGATCTCGTCGCAGGCCGGCTCCTGCCCGGCAAACGGATTGCTGGTAGGAATCGTGTAGTTGCCGACACCCACGCCACAGTCGTCCGGCGCGGTTCCCGATGCATCGACACCGTGCACGTCGATGCGCAGCATCTTCCCGGCCAGCGAGTCGTTGTGCTGTCCGTCGCCGTTGGCACCCGCGCCGCTGTCGCAACCGCCACCGCCATCACCCGTGGCAATGTAGAGGAACCCATCCGGACCGAAGGCCAGCCAGCCGCCGTTGTGGTTCGACGCGCTGCTGTGTTCGATGACCAGGATGTTCTCCGCTGACGCAACACTACCGAGCGCGGGATTGCCGGCCGAGCGTTGGTAACGGGCGATCACCACATCGCCCAGGGTTCCCGGTCCAAGGTCAGCCCGCGTGTACATGACGTACAGTCGTCCACTGCTGGCATAGTCGGGAGCAACTACCAGCGCCAGCAGGCCGCGTTCATTCTGGGCAAGAACCGGTCCGCCCACGTCGTCCCGCAGATCGAGGAACGGCGTCGGCAGAATCTGGCTGCTGGCCCCGTCCCAGACCAGGATTGCCCCCTGCTGGGTGGCGATCAGCCGTCGTGAACTGCCGTCATCCGGGTCCACGAAGGCGATCGGCGTGGTCATTCCGGCCGGGAACTGGTTGGAGGCCACCAGCGGCGAGATGCCGACCGGCGCCGGCGGCGTGCAGGTCATCGAACAGCTCACGCTCTGGCAGCTCGTGGCGGCCTGGGCGGATGCAGAAGACATCAACGTTGCCGCGGCACACAGGGCCGCAAGCAGCTTCGAACGTGCATTGCCGATCATCATGGGAACCTCCGCGACAGGCGCCGGGCAACGATATCAGACACGGTTCGGTCTAAGGCAGGCACCTGCGAGCTTTTCCTGCGTTGCTTAACCAGGGGCAAACCGGCCATTCACGCAATCGGGCTGATAGCCATCTATAATGCCCGGCTGCGGAACGCCCTCGGCGAACCGCTCCGCCCGCCGAGGGGCGCTGCAAGCCCGGTTTGCGCATGCCGTGAACAAGGGATCAGGCTCGGTGGACGGCCATACGCCGCAACGGCGCCCGTTATCGCGAACTTTCGCAGAAAGCCGCACCTGAAGGTGCTCGCTATCAACTAACGGAGAAAAGCCATGAACGCCGTCGCCAAAGACGTCAGCAACACCGCCAACAACGGCAGCGACTACAACATCCGCGACATTTCCCTCGCCGAGCTCGGACGCAAGCGCATCCGCATGGCCGAGGAGGAAATGCCGGGCCTGATGCAGATCCGCGCCAAGTACGCACCGCAAAAGCCACTGGACGGCGTGCGCGTGTCCGGCTCGCTGCACATGACCAAGGAAACCGCAGTCCTGATCGAAACCCTGCACGACCTCGGCGCCAGCGTGCGCTGGGCCAGCTGCAACATCTTCTCGACCCAGGACGACGCCGCCGCTGCCATTGCCGCCGCCGGCATTCCGGTGTTCGCCTGGAAGGGCGAGACGCTGGAAGAGTACTGGGACTGCACGCTGGACATGCTCACCCACCCCGGCATGAAAGGCCCGGAGCTGATCGTCGATGACGGCGGCGACGCCACCCTGCTGATCCACAAGGGCGTGGAAATGGAAGACGGCAGCGACTGGTGCGACCAGCCGGGTGCCAACCACGAGGAGCAGGTGATCAAGAACCTGCTCAAGCGCACCCGCGAGGAGCGCCCGGGCTTCTGGAAGACCGTCGCCAGCGAGTGGCGCGGCGTCTCCGAGGAGACCACCACCGGCGTGCATCGCCT
>JAGRJX010000324.1:3565-3790 GCA_020442545.1 Lysobacterales bacterium | reverse complement strand
CGCCGCGATTGTGAGTCCGCAGCGCAAGGAAGATTGAGGGAGTTTATGCCGATAAGCGACCGAATGATGACGCCGCGATGCGGATTCACAAACGCGGCCCTGCGGGTTGACCATCACCGGCCGACATGCTGCGCCGTGCGCGTGCGCGTGCGCCTCGACCTTGCGTCGGTAAGGCGCTTCGACGCACAGCATTGCCTGGCGACCGGTGGTGGGCAACGCGACCTA
>JAGRJX010000324.1:0-3548 GCA_020442545.1 Lysobacterales bacterium | reverse complement strand
ATGAGGCTGTCCGAAGACATTGATTTCACCACGCTGACCTGGGTCAAGGGTGAGCTGGACGAAACCCTGAAGCAGGCACGGCATGCCCTGGAGGCCTATGTCGAGGACCCGCAAGACAGCAGTCAGATGCGCTTTTGCGCAACCTACCTGCACCAGGTCCACGGCACCTTGCGCATGGTCGAGTTGTACGGTGCCGCCATGGTCACCGAGGAGATGGAGCGGCTGGCCACTTCGCTGCTTGAGGGTGAAGTCGCGGAGCGTGACGAAGCCTATACCGTCCTGATGCGCGGCATCGTGCAGCTGCCGGATTACCTCGAACGCCTGCAGTCAGGCCACAAGGACATTCCGATTGTTCTGCTGCCGCTGCTGAACGAGTTGCGTGCGGCGCGCGGCGAGAAGAGCCTGTCGGAGAGTGCGCTGTTCACGCCGGATCTCGGTCGTGCGCTGCCAGTGTCGGCCAATGGTCCGGAGCAACCAATGCCGGATCTGGAAGTCCGCCAGTTCGCCGAACGTCAGCGCAGCCAGTTCCAGATCGCCCTGCTCAACTGGTTCAAGGGCGAGGACGTCGACGCCAACATTGCCAGGATCAGCGACGTCTGTGATCAGCTGGTGGCGCACACCAACCAGGAAGAAGCGCGGCGCCTGTTCTGGGTGGCTGCCGGCGTCATGGAGGCGCTGCGCGCCAAGGCGTTCGATCCGAGCCCGCAGCTCAAGCAGACCATCGGCAAGGTCGAGCGCGAGATCAAGCGGCTGGCCGATGCCGGCGAGACCAGCTTCCGCGTCGATCCGCCGCGCGAACTGACTCGCAGCCTGCTCTACTTCGTGGCACATGCGCCCACCGAGCATGGTCGTATCGGTGAACTCCGCGAAGTATTCCGCCTGAATGCGCTGTTGCCCAGCGAGGAAGAACTGGCCCACGCACAGGGCGTGCTGTCGGGCCACAATCGCGCGTTGCTGGATACCGTATCGGTGGCAATCAAGGACGACCTGTTGCGGGTCAAGGACGCGCTCGACCTGCACCTGCGCAATTCCGACGCGGACATCAAGACTCTTGAACCACAGGTTGAGGTGCTTGACCGGGTTGGAGACACCCTCGGCATGCTCGGCCTTGGCGTTGCCCGGCGAGTGGTCCAGGACCAGCACGACGCGATCAGCGACATGCTCAACGGCAGTCGCGAAGCCAGCGAATCCGCGCTGCTTGACGTTGCCGGCGCGCTGCTCTACGTGGAGGCCTCGCTTGACGATCAGGTGCAGGGCATGGGAACTGGCGCTGGTGGCGCGGCAGATTCGGATCGCCCCTTGCCCAAGGCCGAAGGACAGAAGGTCCTGGATGCCGTCGTCAAGGAAGCGCAGGCCAATTTTGCCCAGGTCAAGCAGTGCTTCGTGGCCTTTGTCGAATCCAACTGGGATCACGCACAGCTTGCGGATGTGCCGCGCCTGCTGGAGGAAGTATCGGGTGCCTTCCGGATACTGGAGCTTGATGAACCGCCGCAATATCTGACGGCGATTCGGCGCTTCACGGAAATCGAACTGCTGGGCCGTCGACGCGTGCCCAACGGTCAGCAGATGGACACCCTGGCCGACGTGCTGGCGAGTCTCGAGTACTTCATCGAGGCGCTGCGCGAGCATCGCCCGAAGCGCGACACCGTGCTGCAGACCACGCGCGACAGCCTGGAGGCCCTGGGCTATTGGCCGATCCCCGATCTGCCGACGGACCTGCAAGCTTCTCCGACCGAACCCGACATGCCGGCGGCGATGGAGCCCGTGGTCGAGCCCGCAACGCCGGAATCAGCATCCGATGCCGCCGCTCCAACGCCCGTACCGACACCAGCGTCACCTGCCGAAGCGGCGCCAGCGGACGCTCCCGCCAGCGCGCCTGCTGCAGCGGCACCGGCAGTCGGACATGGTGGTTTCGAGGGAGCCGCCGACGACATCGATGACGAAATTCGCGAGGTGTTCATCGAGGAAGTCGAGGAAGAGATCGGCAACCTGCAGGAACTGTTGCCGGCATGGAAGGCGCAGCCGGACAATCTCGATCTGCTGAAGCCAATCCGGCGCGTGTTCCACACGCTGAAGGGAAGCGGTCGGCTGGTTGGCGCGCTCACGCTTGGCGAGTTCAGCTGGAAGATCGAGAACATGCTCAACCGGGTGCTCGACCAGAGCATCCAGCCCGGCGAACCGGTGCAGGCGCTGATCGATCATGCCTGCAACGTGTTGCCGGAAATGCTGTCCGCGCTACGTGGGGAGGTCGGCGTCAGCACGGACCTCGAGGCAATCAAGGACGTGGCCGAGCGCCTTTCCAACGGCGAGGAGGCCTGGTACACGCCCGCGCCGCCAGCCGCTGCTCCGGTCGAGCCGGTTGTGGAGGCCGAAGTTGATGCCGTCGAAGAAATCCCGGTGGAAGAGTCAGACGCCGAGACCGAAGCGACTGCTCCCGAAGCGGCCGAGGGCGAAGACGAGATGCTGTCGCGCTTCGGCATCGATCCGCTTCTGTTCGATATCCTGAAGACCGAAGTTGCCGGCCACCTGGATGGCGTGGAGAGCTTCCTGGAACGCTGCCAGCCCGCACCCGTTGCTGCCGACGATGCGCTGCTGCGTTCGGTGCACACCATGAACGGTGCCTTTGCGATGACCGAAGTGCCGGGCATCACCGATGTGGTCAGCCCGCTGGAAGGCTACATCAAGCGCCTGCTGGCGCAGGGCGCAGCACCAACGGCAGTCGGTCTCGACCTGATGCGCGAATCGGTTTCCGCCGTGCGCGAGGTGATGGGCAGGCTTGAATCCACAAGCGACAGCCTGCCCGATCTCGGAGACTTGAGCGCGCGGCTGGCGGCCGAACGCGACACGCTGCCCGAGCCGAAGGGACCGTCGATTCCGGTGCATCTTGACGACGAAGAGGCATTCCTCGATGGCGAAGCGACAGAGGACGACAGCATCCCGCAGCCAGTGGACTTCCGTGCACTGACTGAGGATGCAACGCCTGAAGAGACGCCGGATGTGGTGCCGAAGACCGATGAAGGCGAGGATACTGCCGACCTGCCTGAGCCGGTCACGCTGGAAGCGCCGGATACCAGCGAGTTGCCCGACCTGGAAGTTGCCGATGAGGCGGAGGCGGCGCCGGCCGACGAACGTATTCCGATCAGCGGTGAAACGCTGACACCGGTGGAGGCGAGCATCACGGAAGTGAGCTTTGCCACCGATCCGGAGGCGTCGCCGGATCCGGATGCCCACCCTGAATCGACCGAGGACATGCTGGAGAGCGAAGTGCTGTCCATCGATGAACTGGTCGAAGCGGGTGAGTCGATGGAGGATGCCGGGGACTTGGAGCTGGTCGAGAGCATCATTGAGGACACGGGCAGCGCCTCCGAGCCATTGTCGGATGCAGAGCCGGTGGATGCACCGGAATCACCCGAGTCCCGGACCGAAGATGCCTTGGCGGAGCTGATCAGCGCATATGACGGCGAACCGGAGACAGATTCCGCGGATCCGTCTGGGCTGGGCGAAGCCACCGAAGTCGCCGAGCGAGAAGCCGCCGAAGCCGCCGAGCG
>JAGRJX010000323.1:1090-2084 GCA_020442545.1 Lysobacterales bacterium | reverse complement strand
GCGATTGAGAGTTGAATTCGCCAGGGAAATTCTGCGCCCCTCATACGCGGGCCAAGGGAACCGAATGTAGTAACTTGAGTCTTGCGCCGAGACACCCACCGTGCCGAAGGCCCCAATGACAACAGCTGCTAGCTGCAACTGAAGCACAAGTGACCTGATCCAACTTGCCGTAGACATCAAGAAACCCTCGGCTTTACGGGGAGATTCAGCGAGCGATCACTCCGCCAACAGCGTCTCAATCAGCTTCGGATGGCGAAGCTGCTGGATCGCGGTGCGGCGGCGGCTGGCGCTGAAGACGGCACACATCTCGTCCACCGAGCGGCCGAAATCCTCGTTGATGACGACGTAGTCGAACTCGTTGTAGTGCGACATTTCCTCGCGAGCGGCGGCGAGGCGCTGCTGGATCACTTCCTCGCTGTCCTGGCCGCGGCTGCGCATGCGGTGTTCCAGCGCCTCGCGCGACGGCGGCAGGATGAACACGCCGATGGCTTCCGGCACCTTCTTGCGCACCTGTCGCGCCCCCTGCCAGTCGATTTCCAGCAGCACGTCGTGGCCGGCGGCCAGTTGCGGCTCCACCGACTGCCTTGCGGTGCCCTTCCAGTCGCCGTGCACCAGCGCGTGCTCGAAGAAGTCGCCGGCGGCAACCATCTGCTCGAACTGCTCGGCGCTGACGAAATGGTAGTGGTGCGCATGCCGCTCGCCCGGCCGCGCCTTGCGCGAGGTGAACGAGATCGACAGGCGGATGTTCGGGTCACGGTCGAGGCAGGCGTTGACCAGGCTCGACTTGCCCGCGCCCGAAGGCGCCGCGACGATGAACAGGATGCCGCGCGCCGGCTTGCCGTTGTCGGCGAGGTTGCTGGTCACGGCATTACTCAAGGTTCTGTACCTGTTCGCGGAGCTGCTCGATCAGCACCTTGAGGTCCACCGCCAGCTGGCTGGTACGCGGATCAACGGACTTGGAACCCAGCGTGTTGGCTTCGCGGTTGAACTCCTG
>JAGRJX010000323.1:0-1014 GCA_020442545.1 Lysobacterales bacterium | reverse complement strand
CCAGCTCCTCGTCCACGTCCAGCTTGGAAAGGCCCAGCACCAGCTCCTGCTCGATGCGGCCGGGATCAATGGGCGTGCTGAACTCGGCCAGCTTCGTGTCCAGCTTGGCCTTCAGCGCGGCGCGGATCTCCGGCAGCCATTCGCGGACTTTCTCCGCCAGCGCCGCAATGCCGTCCAGGCGCTCGCGCATGGCGTCAGCCAGCTTGGCGCCTTCACGTTCGCGCGATGCGATGAAGCCGTCGATGACCTCATCGGCCAGCGCCAGCGCCTCTTCGTGCAGGCCAGCCAGGTCCGCCGGGCGCTCGTCGATCACGCCGGGAAAACGCAGCAGCTCGGAGAACTCGGTGCGCAGGCCGGGGAACTTCGGCTGCAGCGAAGTCGCCAACTGACCCAGCTGATCCAGCAATTCATCATTAACTCGCAACGAGGCGGAACCGCTCACGGCCGACCGCAGGCGCAGGCCCATGTCGACCTTGCCGCGCTGCACGCGCGCGCTGACCCGTTCGCGCAGCTGTGGCTCCAGCACGCGCAGGTCTTCCGGCAGCTTGATGGTCAGCTCAAGGAAGCGGTGGTTGACCGAACGCATCTCGCCGCTGATCAGGCCGGCGTCGGTGTCGCGCTCGGCGCTGCCGTAGCCGGTCATGCTGCGCACGCTCACCGGAGTACCTCCTGTGGACAGGCGGATTCAACAGACACGGACAGAGCGGACATGGGCAGACCTGGATCGACGCACGAGGTGCGTGGGGAGCGAATGGTAAACTTCCCGGCCCGCATTCCCAAGCCGGAATTACCTTGTCTGACTTCAAACGACCCAGCGGCCGCGCCGCCGACCAGCTGCGCGAGATCCGCATCCAGCGCCATTTCACCCGCCATGCCGAGGGTTCGGTGCTGGTCTGCTTCGGCGATACGCAGGTGCTGTGCACGGCCAGCGTGGAGAACCGCGTGCCGCCTTGGCTGCGCGGCAAGGGCGAAGGCTGGGTTACCGCTGAGTACGGCATGCTGCCGCGCGCCACC
>JAGRJX010000055.1 GCA_020442545.1 Lysobacterales bacterium | reverse complement strand
CGAGGCCCTGCTTCTTGAACTCGCGGGCGGCGAGCTTGGCGATGTCGGCGTCAGCGGCGGCCAGGAAGTCGGGCAGGGCTTCGATCACGGTGACTTCGGCGCCAAGGCGCTTCCACACCGAGCCCAGCTCCAGACCAATCACGCCGGCACCGATCACGCCAAGGCGCTTCGGCGTGCCTTCGAAATCCAGCGCGCCGGCATTGTCGACGACGTGCTTGCCGTCGAACCTGGCGAACGGCAGCTCGACCGGCACCGAACCGGCAGCGAGGATCACGTGCTTGCCGGTGATCGTCGCTTCCTTGCCATCGTGGCCCTTGATCCGCACTTCGCGGTTGGGGTGCAGCGTGGCGAAGCCGGCGACCGGCGTCACCTTGTTGGCCTTGAACAGCTGGGTGATGCCGCCGGTGAACTGCTTGACGATCTTGTCCTTGCGGCCAACCATCGCGCCCACGTCGATCGACGCCTTCTCGGTACTGATGCCGTGTGCCGCCAGGCTGTGCCCGATGTCGTGGAAGCGCTTGGACGAGTCCAGCAGCGCCTTGGACGGGATGCAGCCGACGTTGAGGCAGGTGCCGCCCAGCGCCGGTTTGCCGTCCTTGCCGACAAAGGCATCCACGCAGGCGGTCTTCAGGCCCAGCTGCGCGGCGCGGATCGCGGCCACATAGCCGGCCGGGCCGGCACCGATGACGACGACGTCGAAGTTCTCGCTCATTTCATTCGCTCGCGTGATTCGTGATTGGTGAAGGGTGATTCGTCAAAGGCAAAGGATCCGTGGCGGCGATGCTGTGCTCCAGCCAATCACGAATCACCAATCACGAATCACGGCTTCCGGGCCTCAGAGGCCCAGAAGCATCCGGTGCGGGTTCTCCAGCTGTTCCTTGATGTCGACCAGGAACAGCACGGCGTCCTTGCCGTCGATGATGCGGTGGTCGTAGCTGAGCGCGATGTACATCATCGGCGCGACCACGATCTGGCCGTTTTCTGCGACCGGGCGGTCCTTGATGGTGTGCATGCCGAGGATGGCGCTCTGCGGCGGGTTGACGATCGGCGTCGACATCAGCGAACCGAAGGTGCCGCCGTTGGTGATGGTGAAGGTGCCGCCCTGCAGGTCATCCAGGCTCAGGCCGCCCTTCCGGGCCTTGTCGGCGTACTCGCGGATGCCGCCTTCGACTTCGGCAAAGCTCATCGACTCGGCATTGCGCAGCACCGGCGTGACCAGGCCGCGGTCGGTCGAAACCGCGATCGAGATGTCGGAGTAACCGTGGTAGATCACGTCGTCGCCGTCAACCGAGGCATTGACGATCGGATGGCGACGCAGGGCTTCGGCCGCAGCCTTGACGAAGAAGCTCATGAAGCCGAGGCGCACGCCGTGCTGCTTCTCGAAGGCTTCGCCCATGTCCTTGCGCATCTGCTTGACCTTGGCCAGGTTCACCTCGTTGAAGGAGGTGAGCATGGCGATGCTGTCCTTGGACTGCATCAGGCGCTCGGCGATGCGCTTGCGGATGCGGGTCATCGGCACACGTTCTTCCGGACGTGCGCCGCCCGGCAGCGGACGGTCGCCCGGGCCGTTGCGCATGTAGTTGACCAGGTCTTCCTTGGTCACCTGGCCGTGACGGCCGCTGCCGGCGACGTTGGCCGGATCAATGCCGTGCTCGGTGGCCACGCGGCGACCGGCGGGTGACAGTTCGCTGGTGTCGACTGGCTTCGCGGCTGCTGCCGGTGCGGCGGCTGCGGCTGCCTTCGGCGCCTCCTGCTTGGCCTCGGCCTTCGCTGCTTCGGCCGGCTTCGCCGGTGCCGCGCCTTCCTCGATGATCGCGATCAGCTGCTGGCTCTCGACGGTGTCGCCCTCGGCGAACTTGAGCTCCTTGATGACGCCATCCACCGGCGATGGCACTTCCAGCACCACCTTGTCGGTTTCCAGATCGACGATGTTCTCGTCACGGGCCACGGCGTCGCCCGGCTGCTTGTGCCAGGTGGCGATGGTGGCGTCGGAAACCGACTCCGGAAGAACGGGAACTTTGACTTCGGTGCTCATGGACGCTGTCCTGGTTCGCTGAATTCGATGGAAATCTTAGGGTGAAAGGTAAGGCTGCCTGCGCCGCGCTTCAATGCCGCGTCAGTCGGCCGGGCTGTCGCCGTTGAGTTCGCCGACCAGGGCGTCCTCGACCAGCTTGCCCTGTTCGGCCTGGTGGGTGTTGAAGTGGCCACAGGCCGGTGCCGGCGAGCGCTCACGACCCGCGTAATGCACGCTTTGCCCCTCCTGCGCGCAGTAGCGCAGGTGGTGCTGGATCTGGTACCACGCGCCCTGGTTCATCGGCTCTTCCTGACACCACACCAGCTCTTTCGCCGCCGGGAAGCGCTGCAGCTCCTCAATCAGCGCCGGGCGCGGGAACGGATACAGCTGTTCGACGCGGACGATGGCAACGTCGGTGATCTCGCGTTTCTCGGCTTCTTCCAGCAGGTCGTAATAGACCTTGCCGGCGCAGGCCACCACGCGACGCACCGGCTTGCCTGCCTTCGATGTGCTGTCCGGAATCAGGTTCTGGAAGCCGCCGCGGCTCAGTTCGGCCAGTGACGACACCGAGCGCTTATTGCGCAGCATGGACTTCGGCATCATCACGATCAGCGGCTTGCGGATGCGGTACAGCATCTGCCGACGGATCATGTGGAACATCTGCGCCGGCGTGGTTGGCATACACACCTGCATGTTGTCCAGCGCGCAGAGCTGCAGGAACCGCTCCAGACGTGCCGAGCTGTGTTCCGGGCCCTGGCCTTCGTAGCCATGCGGCAGGAACAGCGCCAGGCCACACAGGCGGCCCCACTTGGCTTCGCCCGAGGAGATGAACTGGTCGATCACCACCTGCGCACCGTTGGCGAAGTCGCCGAACTGGCCTTCCCAGATGTTCAACGTGGTCGGATCGGCCGTCGCATAGCCGTATTCGAAGCCCATCACCGCTTCCTCGCTCAGCAGCGAATCGATGATGGTGACGTCTTCCGGACGCCTGGCGAGACGGCGCAGCGGCATGTCGGTGGCGCCGGTCTTCTGGTCGTGGAGGACGGCATGGCGGTGGAAGAAGGTACCGCGGCCGGAATCCTGGCCAACCAGTCGGAGCTTGCTGCCCTCGGCGATCAGCGTGGCGTAGGCGAGGTTTTCGGCAAAGCCCCAGTCCATCGGGATTTCACCCGCCGCCATTCTGGCGCGGTCTTCGTAGATGCGCGCCACGCGGGCGTGCAGCTTCACGTCTTCCGGGACGCTGATGATGGTGTCGGCCAGCGACTTGAGCGTGTCGGCCTTGACCGCAGTGTCGACGGCGTCACCGAGCTGGCCGTCGAGGTAGGGTGACCAGTCAACGGCGAAGTCGTCCTTCGGGTCGGCAGCCAGTTCGACCACGCCTTCGCCGGCGTCCATGTGATCGCGATAGCGGTCGACCATGGCCTTGGCCTCGTCCGCGCCCACCACGCCGGCCTGTTCCAGCTTGCCGGCATACAGTTCGCGCGGCGTCTTGTGACGGCGGATGTGCTGGTACATCAGCGGCTGCGTGGCGGCCGGCTCGTCGGCCTCGTTGTGGCCGTGGCGACGGTAGCAGACCAGGTCGATGACCACGTCGCGGTGGAAGCGCTGGCGGAAGTCGAAGGCCAATCGCGCGCAGAACAGCACGGCTTCCGGATCATCACCGTTCACGTGCAGGATCGGCGCGCCAACCATCTTGGCCACATCGGTGCAGTACAGCGTGGATCGGGCGTCGTCGGTGCGCGAGGTGGTGAAGCCAACCTGGTTGTTGATGACGACGTGAACGGTACCGCCGACGGCGAAACCGCGTGCCTGCGACATCTGCAGCAGCTCCATCACCACGCCCTGACCGGCGAAGGCGGCGTCGCCGTGGATCAGCAGCGGCAGCACCTGGCGGCGCTCGGCGTCGCCACGGCGGGTCTGGCGTGCGCGCACGGAGCCGGCGATCACCGGGTCGATGATTTCGAGGTGCGACGGGTTGAAGCCCAGCGCCAGGTGCACGGGGCCGTCCGGCGTGATCACGTCGGAACTGAAGCCCATGTGGTACTTCACGTCGCCGGAATGGGCCGGGTCGTGCGGGCCATCGTGCTGCCCCTCGAACTCGGCGAACAGCTTGTGCGACGGTTTGCCCAGCGTGTTGATCAGCACGTTCAGGCGGCCGCGATGGGCCATGCCGATGACGACCTCCCTGACGCCCTGCGTCCCGCCGCGATTGATGATCTCGTCGAGCATCGTGATCAGGGTTTCACCGCCCTCGAGAGAAAATCGTTTCTGGCCGACATACTTGTGATGAATATGGGTTTCCAGACCCTCGGCTGCGGTCAGGCGCTCGAGCAGCTTTACCTTGAAGTCGGACGGATAGTCGGGGTTGGTTCGGGTGAGCTCAAGCTGATGCTGAATCCATTCCTTCTGCTCGACATCAGGTATGTGCATGAACTCGGAACCGATGCTCTCGGTGTAGGTTTCCTTGAGCATGTCGATGATCTCGCGCAGGGGCATTTCATAACGCCCGCCGAGACCACCGGTGTTGAATACGAGATCCTGGTCGTTGTCGGTGAGACCGTGATAGACAGGATCGAGCTCGGGGATCTTGGGTTTGCCGCGCAGTTGAATCGGGTCGACCGTGGCGCGCAGGTGTCCCATCAGGCGGTAGGCATGAATCATGCGAAGAACGGCCGACTGCTTGCGCGCCATTTCCAGGCTGTGCATACCCTGAACGGTGTGCGTTGTGCTTTCGCCGGGGCGACGTTCACGGAAGTACTCGCGGATTTCCGACTGGGTGGGTTCCCGGTCCTGGCCGCCGCCGTTTTTCAGGCTCTCAAAGAAGGCGCGCCACTTCTCGTCCACGGAAAGAGGGTCGCGAAGGAATTGCTGGTACAGGCTGTCGAGAAAGTCGGCGTTGCCGGCGTACACGTGCGATGATCTTGTATCAAGCATAAGCGGTGACCGCTCCTCCTGGCGGCTGTTCGATAATCCAGCATCCTAACATGGCAATATCGCACACATTCAAGCAGTTTCAACGATTGGTCGTCCCTCAATATGAATAGGCCTGGCCTCTGTGGGTAGGGTGCCTTCGCTGAAGGAGCCGGCGGTTTGGGCCAAACCGACCTGCTGTTTGCTGAGCAGGCGCAAGTTGGGCGGTGCTCAGCGATCCTGTGTGCGGCGCCGCTCAGACCGCGGGGTGCAGATACATGGGGGTGAGGGCGCCGGAAGGTGCGTTCGCCGTTCTGCGGTCGAGTACCAGACGCAGGATGTCTGCCGCGGAGGGCGCGCCGACGCCCTTCAGCCACGGCTTGTCGACGGCATGGGCGAGTGTTTCCTGGATGTGGGGATGGGGGGTCGCCAGCAGTTCTGCATTCGACAGGACATTGCCGATCTCCTTGGACGGAGCCACGCGCCATTCGGCGGGCTCAGAAGTTGTCGCAGCCAGCGAGCAGTGGCCGTACCAAAAGGAGTCGCGACGTGCGTCGCCGACCATCGTGAGCTGGTCGCGGCCCGCAGCCCGTATCAGGCGCAACGCCAGGGCCTCCATGCTGCTGACGGCATAAACCTGAGCGCCGTCCGGTGCCGCCAGGGCCTGGACTGCGAGAAGGCTTACGCGCAGCCCGGAGTAGGCGCCCGGCCCTCGACCGACGGCGAAGAGCTCGATCTCGCTCCAGCGCCAGCCGCTCTCCGCCATCATGGACGCAGCAAGCAAGAACAATCCCTCGTGACGTGCCCGCTCCTCGAACCAAACCTACTCGGAGACAATCCGGTCGTTTTCGGCGATACACATCGAAGCATGCGTAGTAGAACAATCCAGGGAAAAAGATCTCATATCGCACCTTTAGCTATTATTTCTATGGTGCGTTCATGGGATTGCTCTCCATAGTCCAATACCACATCAATGGTGTCAGGCGGCAGGATGTGCTTGATGCGGTCTGCCCATTCGATG
>JAGRJX010000054.1:873-5810 GCA_020442545.1 Lysobacterales bacterium | reverse complement strand
GCCCACGCCCCAGCCGACCACGCCGACGCCATTGATCATGGTGGTGTGCGAATCGGTGCCCACCAGCGTGTCGGGGTAGTACAGATCGTCACCACTGCTGCGCACGGCGTGGAACAGAGGCTCCAGATTGACCTGGTGCACGATGCCGGTATTCGGCGGCACCACCTTGAAGTTGTTGAAGGCCTTCTGGCCCCAACGCAGGAAGCTGTAGCGCTCCTGATTGCGCTCGAACTCGATTCGGCCATTGATGTCGAGCGCCTCGGGCGTACCGAACACATCGACCTGGACCGAGTGGTCGATGACCAGCTCGGACGGGATCAGCGGATTGATCTGATCAGGTTTCCCACCCAGTGCCACCACCGCGTCGCGCATGGCCGCCAGATCAACCACGCAGGGCACGCCGGTGAAGTCCTGCAGCACCACGCGTGCCGGCATGAAGGCGATTTCGGTGTCCGGCTCCTTCTTCGCCTCCCAGGTTGCCACGGCTTCAATCGAGTCGGCCGTCACGCTCACGCCGTCCTCGTTGCGCAGCAGGTTCTCCAACAGGATCCGCATGGCGAAGGGCAGGCGCTTGATGTCGAAGCGCTGTCCCAGCTTCTCCAGACTGTGGATGCGATAAGTGGTGTTGCCGACGGTGAGGTCGGACAGCGTGGCGAAGGAGTCGCTCATTGCATGCTCCTGAAGCAGGGAAGGGTTGTGAGGGGCCGAATGGCCAGCTCTGCATTATGCCGCAAACGGCTTGATTCTTGCAGTGCAGCAGCCCGCGTTTCTGGCATCGGATTGACTGCATCGGGCCATTAAGGGCGCCCAATTGCCGGCAAAATGCTTGCGCGGAACACCCCGATTGGCGATGCTCGGCGCTTCATCCAGAGCCCGCTGCACGGAGAACCCGATGGCCAGATCCGCCGTCTGGGCCGAATTTCCCGGCCCGTCCAAAAACTTCGACTTCGCTGGCGACAAGCTGAAGAAGCAGTGGCCGAAACTGCACAAGGGCGACTGCGAAGCCTTTCCGGACGCCGGTGTGGTCAAGGCACAGCTGGGCAAACAGGCCAAAGACGCCGACGGCATTGCCGAGCAACTGCAGGACGCCTGGCGCGCGTTTCATCGGGGCGACTTCCAGCAGGCATTCGAGATCGGCCAGTCACTCGGTGCGGTTGGCGCATCAGTGGCCTGCAAGGCCGGTGGTATTCACGCCGACTACCTGCTCGATGACGACAAGGCCAAGTTGTCGCGCTATGAGCTGCTGATGCAGTTGGCCGAGGAAGCCAGCGAAGCGCTGCCCAAGGTCGCCAATGCGCACTATCGCCGCGCCTTTGCCATCGGTCGTTTCAGCCAGGGCATCTCCATCGCCAAGGCGCTGAAGCAGGGACTGGCCGGGAAAGTGCGTGAAAGCCTCGACGCCACGCTGACGCTCGAAGCCGACCACGCCGAAGCCCACACCGCGCTGGGCCTGTATCACGCCGAGATCATCGACAAGGTCGGCGCCATGCTCGGCGGCCTGACCTACGGCGCCAAGGCCGCCGTCGGCGAAAAACACCTCGAACGCGCCACCAAGCTCACGCCCGACTCACCGATCACCTGGATCGAGTACGGCAACGGCCTGATGCTGCTCTACGGCGACAAGCGCGAAGACGATGCCGCCGAAGCCTACGAAAAAGCCGCCAAGCTCAAACCCAAGGACGCCATGGAGTGGCTGGACGTGCAGTTCGCTAAGTCAGAGCTTGAATAACCGTTTGTGACCCAGAGCGACCGACGACACGTCGGCTCGGTGGAACGGAGTCGACAGTGCAAGTGGCTTCAAGTGCAGACGGTGTTCAGTTGATTGCCGCCCGCAGGGTTTGGATTGCGTGCCGGAGTTGAAACCACCACATGGAAGAGTACGGGTGCAGGAATTTCCAGGGTAGCCTCGCGCCAAATCGGTGTTTCTCAAGGATCCGGGTCTTTAGCCACTCAATTTCGAAGCCAGTCCATTCCGGAGCCGGAAGCAATGTCATGTTGAAAGAAACCGCGGGGCGAACTTCGTTCCAGAAAATTGCCTCGAGTTCACTCATCGAGTACTTCGATCTGGCGCAGATGCGAGCTAACCCTTCAACTTCCCTTGCAGGGTCAACATCCATCCACAACATCTGCATGTGATCCCAGATGACTGAGCGATCAATGAGATCGAGTGCAGGGTGTTCCATTTCGATGATCGCTGTTCGGCACCAGCACGAAGGATGTACGCCTGTATCCTGGATTCGTCGGAGATATGAGGTCAACAGAATGAGGTGATGGGCGTTTTGAGGCGTTACAACATAGTTGGACAAATGAATTCGCCAACGCAAAAAGCCCCGGAAACCGGGGCTTTTTTGGTGTTCGATGCTGGCAGCGCTCAGTCGTGGTGCTGGCTGAGGTCGTGCAGCGGTGATTCCTGCGAACTGAAATAGGCGGCGAGGTCGTGCATGTCCTCGTCGCTCAGGGTGCCGGCGAAACCGGCCATGATCGGGTTATTGCGGGCACCGGACTTGTAGTCCTTCAGCGCCTTGACGAGGTAGTCGGCGTACTGGCCGGCGATGCGCGGGTACATGTCCATGTTCGGCACGCCGTTGCCGTCCTTGCCGTGGCAGGCCTGGCAAACCTGCGATTTCTGTTCGCCGGCGGTGGCATTGCCCTTGGCGGCATGGGCGGGCAGGGCGGCAAATACCAGCGCGGCAATCAGCCCGAAGCGGAATGCAGTGTGCTTGATCACTTGGTGCCCTCCTCGGACAGACTGGAGAGGAAGGTCGCGATGTCGTCGATGTCCTCTTCACTGAAGCTCTCGGCCTGTGCCTGCATGGTTGGGTGCTTGCGCTCGCCCTTGGCGTATTCGTGCAGCGCCGCCTTCAGGTATTCGTAATTCTGCCCGGCAATCCGGGGGACGTGATAGGTGGGATAGGCATTCTTGTAGCCGGTAATGCCGTGACAGCCGGCACAGGTGTAGGCCTTCTGACGGCCCGCATCGACATCGCCCTTTGCGAGGGCGGGCGACGCCATCGCCGCAGCGAAGGACAGGCCGGCAAGGGTTCGCAGGATCAGAGTCATCTTAGAGTCCGTGGACAGGTGGAAAGTCTGCGTGGGCGGACAGCGGGCTTCGTCTCCACTGACCACAAACGTCAAGTATAGCGGTGCTGCTGTTGCTGTCGCCAGTTTGTCACGTGTCGAGTGCCGATTCGTCGGGATTTGTCTACATATCCGATGGCACGAATGACCTTCTGATCGTGACCGTGGTCGGGGTGACTTGCAGCACGCGTTGCGGATCATCTCGAAGGCAACAATAGGTACGGCGCGATTGACAGAATTAGTGTCATAGAGCACTATCACACCATATCGACGCCGCGAGACCTACATGATCAGTGCATCCGACTATCCGCTCCCCTCGGGCAAACGCATGCTGAAACAACGCTTTCCCACCATCCGCTCTCTGTTTTGCGGAGCCGTTCTGGCTTCGCTGGTCGCCTGCTCAGCCGGGCAGGGGGACCAGAACGCCGACGCCGGCAAGCACGCGAAAGAGAGCGAACGGACAGCAGACAGCAAAGCCGAAAGCAAGGGTGCCAATAAAAAGGACAGCGCCGTGCCGGTTGAAGTAGCGCGCGCCAGTCGCCGGGACATTGCTGCCAGTTACGCCGGCAGCGCTGCATTGATCGCACCGGAGGAAACTGATGTGGTGTCCAAGACTTCCGGCGTGTTGCTGGGGCTGGGTGCCGAAGAAGGGCAAGTGGTCAAGACGGGCCAACTGCTCGCACAGATCGACCCCGAGCGACCCCGGCTGGAAGTGGCCAGGGCCAATGCTGCGCTGAAGAAGCTCCAGGCCGAAGCGGACCGAGCCAGGGAACTGTTCGACCGCAAGCTGATCGCCGCCGATGCCTACGAGAAGCTGCGTTATGACGTCGCCACCCAGAAGGCTGCCGTTGATCTCGCGCGACTGGAACTCTCGTATACGCGCATCGAGGCACCGATCAGCGGCGTGATCTCGCAGCGCATGGTCAAGCTCGGCAACCTGATCCAGCTCAACCAGCCGCTGTTCCACATCGTCAATACGGAGCGACTGGAAGCGGTGCTCAACGTGCCCGAGCGCGAGCTGGCAACCATGAATGCCGGCCTGCCGGTTCGCATGCAGGTCGATGCGCTACCCGGGCGGACGTTTGAAGGCAAGGTCTCGCGGGTCAGTCCGGTGGTGGATGCCGGCACCGGCACGGTGCGCGTCACCACCGAGTTCCAGTCAGCTGATGTGCTGCGCCCCGGCATGTTTGGACGCATCGAGGTGATCTATGATCGCCGCAAGGGCGTGCTCACCGTACCGCGTACCGCACTGCTGGAGGGTGAGGGTGAGGATGCCGTGTTCGCAGTTCGCGACGGCAAGGCAGTGCGTCAGCCGGTCAGTCTTGGCTATGTCGACGGCACGCTGGCCGAAATCCGCGATGGCCTGGTGGATGGCGAAAGCGTGGTCACCACCGGCAAGGTCGCCCTGCGCGACGGCAGCGAGGTTCAGGTCCTGAATCCCATTGCCGAGCCAGCGCCTGCCGTGGCCGAGGACAAAGAAAAAGCCGGCAGCGCCGACGCGGTTGCCGACACATCGGGTAGTGCTGGCGCCAGCAGCCGATGAACCTGATCGAGACCAGCATCCGGCGACGGGTCACCATCGCCATGGTGACGTTCACCCTTTTTTTGTTCGGGCTGATCGCGCTGGCTGACCTCAAGGTCAACCTGCTGCCCGACCTCAGCTATCCCACGCTGACGGTGCGCACCGAGTACACCGGCGCCGCGCCGGCCGAGATCGAGACGCTGATCAGCAAGCCGGTCGAAGAAGCGGTGGGCGTGGTGAAGGGTCTGTACCGCCTGCATTCGGTGTCGCGCACCGGGCAGAGTGACGTCGTGCTGCAGTTCTCCTGGGGCACCGACATGGACAAGGCCAGTCTCGA
>JAGRJX010000054.1:0-650 GCA_020442545.1 Lysobacterales bacterium | reverse complement strand
GCGGTCAAGGTGTCCGGTGGTCTCGAAGACGAAGTGCAGGTGCTGATCGACCAGAAGCGCTTGGCCCAACTTCATCTGTCGATCGACCAGGTCATCGACCGCCTGGCCCAGGAGAACATCAACATCTCCGGTGGTCGCATCGAGGAAGGTTCGCAGCGCTACCTGGTGCGGACCATCAACCAGTTTGCCGACCTCGAGCAGATGCGCGAACTGCTGCTGGTGCCGCGCGATGGCGTGGCGCTGCGCATGAAGGACATCGCCAGCATCGACCAGGGCTACAAGGAACGCGAGGCGATCATCCGCATGGACGGCCGTGAAGCCGTCGAGCTGGCGGTGTACAAGGAAGGCGACGCCAATACGGTGGCGGTGGCCGATGCGGTCAAGCCGGTACTGGAGCGCCTGAAGAACGACCTGCCGCAGGGCGCGTCTCTTGATACCGTGGAAGACCACAGCGTGTTCATCCGCCAGGCGTTGAGTGAGGTCAAGACCGAAGCGCTGATCGGCGGCCTGCTGGCCATCGTCATCATCTTCATCTTCCTGAACCACGCCTGGAGCACCTTCGTCATCGGCCTGTCGCTGCCGGTGTCGATCGTGGCGACCTTCTTCTTCATGGACCAGTTCGGCCTCGACCTCAACGTGATGTCGCTGGC
>JAGRJX010000053.1:2562-20927 GCA_020442545.1 Lysobacterales bacterium | reverse complement strand
TTGCCGCGGTTGCACCAGGCTTCGGCCATCGTCTCGTTGAGGCCCAGGGCCCGGTCGAAACTGGCGACGGCATCGGCGTGTCTCGCCCTGGCGGCCAGCGCGTTGCCGAGGTTGTAATGCGCTGGCGCCATTGACGGGTCGATGGCAATGGCTTGCTGGAGATGCTCGATCGCCGTTTCGGCGTCGCCGGCCATCAGCGCGACGATGCCGCGCAGATGACGCGCGCCGAAAAGGTCGGGTTCCTCGCGCAGTACGGCGTCACAGAGCGCCGCCGCGCGTCGGCGATCACCGGCACGAAGCGCCGCCAGCGCCTGCCGAAGGATTTCCTGTGATGCTTCCATGGCGCGCATGGTAACGGCTTCCGCCCGGCAAGCCGCGCGGAAGCCGTTCTCGCGCCACTCAACCCTCGAAATCGAGCTCGTAGGTGCGCTTCATGTTGCAGGTCATCCCCTGCTGCGACACGGTGGAGTACAGATCGCCGGTGATGCGCGTTTCAGACTCGACGCTCCAGCGGAAATGGATGGTCATCGGAATTCCGTCGCGTTCGCCACCGACGCTGCCCTTCCAGCTGCAGTCCGGCTGCAGCAGCATGTCAATGTCGGCCTCATCGTCTCCCATGCTGTCAGCGTGGACCTTGCTGCAGTCGGAATTGACGATCAGCCTGCCGGTGTCGCTGTCCGCCGCAAGCGGCAGGTTCATGCTGAATGGGCCGCTGCAAATCATGCTGCCCACG
This sequence comes from Lysobacterales bacterium, assembly GCA_020442545.1. Lineage (GTDB taxonomy): Bacteria > Pseudomonadota > Gammaproteobacteria > Xanthomonadales > Xanthomonadaceae > JACKOX01. Next base: position 20,194 of record JAGRJX010000053.1, on the reverse strand, counting down.
TGGTTGTTGACCCGCCAGCGACCTTCCTTCGGGCAGGTACAGGCCGGGGCTTCCTCGCCGCCTGGCGGGTTGCTGCCGTCGGGCGGGTTGCTTCCGCCCGGTTCCCCGTCGCCGCCGTCCGTCTGGCTGCTGTCACCCGGTCCCCGGTCGTCATCGTCGCGCATCTCAAGCAGGAAGGTGCAGGTTACGCTCTCTCCGCGGTCGACCGCAAAGCTTGCTCGCCGCGCTCCCAGGTCACCCGTACTGACGTTCGCGCTATCCAGATCATCACAACGAATCTGCACCAACTTGTAGCCGGCCGCTGTCAAGCGTGGATCAATCGAACTCATCGTCGACGTCAGAGTGCCTTCGCTGGCCTCCACCCCGAGGCTTCCGCGACCGCCGCCAGCCAGCGTCAGCGTGCCGCCCGGCCGGCCCTCGAAAGTCACGGTTCGGTCACTGACAGGCGGAAGGGTTTCCACCTGAACGACTACCTGCCCATCGCCATCGGCCGCCTGCGCGCCTGGCATTGTGCCAGGCAACAGGGCGGCCATCGCCATCATCCAGTACGAACCTGCTTTCATCATCGTCCTCCGGGAACCGGTGTGATTCGTCTCCAGCCTACACGTTGACATGCAACGGAGCCGAGACCGATTTAGCGTCATGCAACCGGGGCCGGCAATTGCGTAGACTGCAGCATTCCTATTGACGGAGAGCGCCATGCGGCAGCTGATCATGCTTGTGTTCGTCTTCGCGGTGGCCACCTTCGGTGGCGGGGCCAGGGCCGCACTCGATCAAGGCGACCCGGCACCGGACTTCACCGCCACCGCCTATCTTGCCGGCGAGGCGTTTCAGTACCACCTCTCCGATGCGCTGAAGAACGGCACGGTCGTGCTGTATTTCTTCCCGGCACCGCATACCTCGGGCTGCAACGTCGAAGCCCGCCTGTTCTCCGAGGCAGTCGATGAATTCAAGGCCGCAGGGGCAACCGTGGTCGGCGTCACCGCAGGCAAACTCGATGAACTCGCCGACTTCTCGCGCGAAGCCGAACACTGCAGCGGCAAGTTTCCGGTGGTCGCCGACGCGGACGGAAAAATCACCGAAGCCTACGACGCCAAATGGCTGCTGCGACCGGGCTGGTCAAACCGCACCTCCTATGTCATCAGCAAGGACGGGGGCATCACTCGCGTCCATTCCGAACTCGACCCCAGGCACCACGTGAAGGAAATGCTGGAAGGGGTGAAGGCGCTGGAAACATCCGCTCCGGCGAAGGCCGATCAGCGTCACCCCAGGTAGCGCTCGTCCCACGCCCGGTAGCGGGCGTAAACCGCAGCCCGAAAGGCATCGCGATCGGCGAATTCCTTCGGATCGACGGGATCGAAGACGTGGTAGTTGGCGCGGTTGTTGACCGCCGTGCCGATGTGCCAGAGTTTCTGCAGCAGGGTCTGCGGGTCGCGCCACTCGAACACGTCCTGCGCTTCGTAGTGCAGGAACACCGGCAGGATCGGCACGCCGGTGCGCATGGCCACGTCGAAAGCACCGGAGCGGAACTCGTGGTAGAGCCGGCGTCCCTTGCAGCCGCCTTCCGGATACAGCGCCAGGTTCACGCCGCCCTGCACCGCCGTGACCATCGCTTCGCGCGCGGCGCGGCGTGAGTCGGCGTCGTCGCGCCGGACGAACAGCGTCCCCGCCGCGCGGGCGATGCGTCCGACGAACCACCAGTGCTGCACCTCCCATTTGGCGAGGCTGACCACGTCGAACAGCGCCGGAATGCCGACATCCTCGAACGCCGATGGATGGTTGGCGATCAGGATGTAGCGCGCCGGCAGCGGGTCGCGATGGTGCTGGTGCAGGCGCAGATCCACACCGAGCGCGCGGACCATCGCGCGACACCAGCGCTGGAACAGCCGCGCCACCGGATGACGGCCGCGCCACGGCAGCCAGGACAACAGGTAGAGCGGCAGGCTGATCAGGACCAGATCGATGATCGCCAGCAGACGCCAGAGCGTACGCAGTAGTCCGATCATGCGCCTTTGCCCATCAGCCGATCAGTCGGCCGCGTCCGACGTCGGCAATACAGCCGGCACCAGGCGCTTTTCCGGATCGCCGCTGGCGGCCGTGCTCAGGTTCGGCGGGATGTGGCCGGTATCGCCGATGCCCAACAGCTTGTAGCTGCCGTCGGGATTGACCCGGATCGTGGTCAGGCTCGCGTGGCCTACCGACAGGGTCAGCCAGGATTGCGTGTCCACGCCCATGGCGCGGGTCACCAGGTAGCGGATGACGTTGCCGTGGCAGACCAGCAGTTCGCGCCGTGGTTTGCCGACTGCCGGCTTGAAGTGTTCGGCAAACAGCCGATCCAGCTGTGCGGTGCACGCCGCCAGGCTGTCCGGCTTGCGACGCGCCATGATGTCCTTGCGGCGCGTGGGCGGCGTGCATTCGGTGAGATCGTCCAGCACCTTGAAATCGCTGCGGCCGATGGCTTCGCCAATGCTCGCGGCAGTGTCCTTCGCCCGCTGCAGCGGACTGACGTACAGCGCGTCGAAGGTCTCCGGAAACGATGCCAGGCGGGAGCCGGTCATCCGCGCCTGTGCGATGCCAAGCGCGGACAGTCCGGGCCCAAGCGTCTCGTCCGCATCGGGACCTTCGAGGTACTGCCCATGGCGAACCAGCACCAGCGTTCGCGCGACGGGTGCCGACTCCTTCATCCCGGGGCTGGCCATCGCCAGGGGCAGGAAAACGATCCCCGCAAGCCATGTCGCCAGCCAGGACAACGTGATGCTTGAACACCTCATACGCACATACTCCGATTCCCGATGCTGATCGAATCCGCAGTCTAAGGCAACGCTGGGTGGACCGGCGCTACCGAGCTACCATGTCGTTTCCGCCAACCGACGCCGGATCGTCATTGCGCCCGATCGCCATCCTCGCTGCCCGGACAGTCCCGCACCTGTCGCGACAACGTCATCGGTGGATCGTTCCGCTGCTGCTGGCCCTTTCGCTATCGCTGCCGATGACCGCGCAGGCGGACCAGGACGATCACCTGATCGCCGAGCTGCAGGCGCTGCGAGGCAGCGGCGATACCTCGGCGGCAGCCGTGCAGCGCCTGCGCGCCATCGAAGCACAGACTGCGGGCGACGCCAGCTACCCGCTTCGCCGCGAAATCCTGCGCGCCGACCTGGTGGTTCTCGACGAGTCACGCGGCTATGAGGACACGCTGGCGGCCATGCAGTCGCTGCGCGAACTGGCCGACGTGAACGGCGACGCGGATACCGTCAACCTGATGGACATCAACCGCATCTTCATGAGCCATGTCGATGACGACATCAATCGCTACATCGACCAGCTCAACGAGGTGCGCGCGCGGCTCAGTTCGGAGTCATCGCCGGACGTGATGGAGGCGCTGGAACGCAGCTACGGCAACATGTATTTCGACGCCGGCAACTTCGACAGCGCGTTGCGCCACCAACTGGCGGCACTGGAGTGGGCGGAGAAACTGCCGGTGGGGAGCGTTCGGGCTCGCCTGTTCCGGCTCGGCACCATCGCCGAACTCTACAACGCCATGCAGTTGCCGGATTCGGCACTGGACTACGTTGATCGCGCGTTCGCGCTGGGTGGCGACGAGCTGCCGCTGCAGAACCGCATCTCGCTGCTGATGGCGCGCGCCATGGCCCTGATGCAAGGCAACCAGTTGCCGGAAGCCGACCTCGCACTCAGTCGCGCGGAAACGCTGAGCCTCGACGACCCGTCGGTGTTCACCGCGATGCGGCTGGGCACGGCGCGCATCAAACTGCTGCTGGCCATGTCGTCGCCGGACGACGCCATCGTCGCCATCAATCGCCTCGAGGAACAGGCCAAGGCACAGGAGAACAGCTACTACCTGGCCAAGAGCTGGGTGCTGCGGGGCGAGGCACTGATGCAGCTCGATCGGGTCGAGGAAGGTCGCGCACTGATGCAGCGGGCGCTGGACTTCTTCGAGTCCAAGGGACAGATGATCGACGTGCTCGACGGCCTTGAACGTCAGGTCGACACGCTGCGCGCGGAAGGACTGCCCGTCCAGGCGCTGGAGGCGATGGAGCGCCAGCAGACGCTATGGGTACATCTGTTTCGCAACGAGCGCGCGCGGACCCTGGCCGAGCTGGAAGCGCACCAGAGCGCACGCGAGCTGGAGAACCGGGTGAGCGCGCTGTCCGCCGAAAATCGCGCACAGCAGGCCAGTTTGCGCGCCGAACGCCTGAGCAAGGCACTGGCCCTGGTACTGGCACTGCTTGCGGCGCTCGCCAGCGCGTTCCTGGTCTTCGCCATCCGCCGTGCCCGTCGCGAACGCGACAAGCTGTCGGACGCGGCGCGCCTCGACACGCTGACCGGTGCCTTCAGCCGCTACCAGTTCCAGCAGCGTGCGGTTCGCGAGGCGCGCAGGACGGATGCTTCCACCGGCGTGCTGCTGCTCGACATCGACCATTTCAAGGCCATCAACGACCGCCACGGCCATGAAGCCGGTGATGCGGTGCTCAAGACGCTGGTGACGCGCGTCCGCGGAGTCGTGGCTGCCGACGCCGAAATCTATCGCTGGGGCGGCGAGGAGTTTCTCGTGGTGATGAACCCGCAGACGACGCAGACGGTCGAACGCGACGTCGTACGGCTGGTCGCCGGGATCGAGGACGAACCACTGCGCTGGCACGACACCGACATCAGGCTTCGCGTTTCCGGCGGCTTCGTGCGCTGCCCGCTGGCGGACGGCTGGCCGGCGTCGCTGGATGACGCCATCCGCTGGGCCGATGCGGCGCTGTATCTGGCCAAGAACGAAGGACGCCAGCGCATCGAGCAGATCGAGCTGACCGCTGCCGGCATCGATTCGTTGCGTGGCCAGACGCCGGTGGACTTTGTCCAGTTGCAGGACTGGAAGCGACGCGATCTGCTGCAAACCCGTGCGCTGGGCCGTGGCGCCCTCGTGAACGCAGCCGACGACCATCACGATTGACGCCCTGATCGGCGCCGCCATCGTGACTGACGCCCTGGCCGCTGCGTCAAGCCGCTCGTCGCCGCACTTTCTGCGGACAGTCACCTCGCAAGTTCGGCGGAACTGATATCCCGGTTTGCCACCGTTCCGATTCGACTGAGCGGTGTCACGGTTCGGTTTGGCCACGACTGGGACCGACCGAGCGCCTTTCTCTGCGCTTCCCACGACCCGCTTGCGTGCGTCACGTCCTCTGTGCATACTGTGCCTACTCAATAAGCACAGTAATGCGTGGACACGGAACTCCTCCTTTCGGCGACCGATTCGCGGCCGATGTACCAGCAGATCGTCGACCAGATCACCGCGCGGGTGATGGCCGGGGATTGGTCGCCCGGTCAGTCGCTGCCGTCAATCCGCGAACTGGCGGCGAACAGTCAGGTCAGCGTGATCACCGTGCGCCGCGCCTACGAGGAACTGGAGCGCGCCGGGGTGATCTGCACGCGCCAGGGCAAGGGTTCGGTGGTTGCCGAACGCAGCAGCCTGCCGACCACGCTGATGCGGGACGAGCTGATGCGGCACCTCGATGCCCTGCTGGCCAGCGCCGCGCGCCTCGGACTGGACAAAGCGACGCTGTCGCGACTGCTAGAAGACGCCATTGAATCCGCGACGGACATCCCGCCCGCCGCCGACATCCACGAAGGAACCCAACCATGACCGCCGCGTTTTCCCTGTCCGGCATCAGCAAGCGCTACCCGCACTTCGCCCTGCAGGACATTTCCCTTGAGCTTCCCGAAGGCCAGGTTATGGGCCTGGTCGGCGTCAACGGCGCCGGCAAGACCACCCTGCTGCGCCTGCTGACCGGCCTTGCCGCGCCGGACGGCGGCGAAGTGCAGGTGCTGGGCCATCGACTGCCGCAGCAGCAGGTCGCCGCCAAACGCGACATCGGTTTCGCCGCCGAGGACATGCGCCTGTACCGTGGCCAGACCCTGCGCTGGCACATGGATCTGGTGCAGCGCATCTACCCCGGCTGGGACGCTGCCTATGCCGATGGACTGCTGCGCCGCTTCGACCTGCGCGCGCAGCAGAAGGTCGGCGGTTTTTCGCACGGCCAGCGGGTGAAAGCACTGCTGCTGCTCTGCCTGGCGCGTCGTCCGCGGCTGCTGCTGCTGGATGAACCGACCACCGGCCTCGATCCGGTGGCGCGCATCGAGGTGCTGGAAGCGCTGGCCGACGTGCTGCGCGATGAGCAGCGCAGCGTGCTGTTCTCCTCGCACAACACGCACGACGTCGAACAACTGGCTGATTCGATCACCTTCCTGCACGACGGCAAACGGGTCGCGACCGCCGACAAGGAGATCTTCCTCGAGCGCTGGCGTCGCGTGCTCTGCGAGGGTGGCGCACCGGCGGAACTGCAGAAATGGCCGGAAGTCGCAAGCATGCGCAACAGCGGCAGTCTGGTCGAGATCAAGGTGCGCGCCTGGAACGACCAGCTTCCCGAGCGATTGTCCTCGCTCGGCCTGCAGGTTCAGCGCGTCGATCCGATGGCGCTGGAAGACATTTTCGTCACCGCCGTCCGCTCGGGAGCCATGGCATGAGCCTCAACACACCCGTCGTCCGCCTGCTGGTCGCCAAGGACTGGCAACTGTTCCAGAAGCAGCTCGCGCTGTACGTGCTGGCCGGTATCGTTGCGCTGTGCCTGCTGGGGCTGGCGAAGCCGTGGTCGTTCTATCTCGGTTCGCTGCTGCTGCTGGTGGTGCTGGTCGCTGCTGCCTGCTTCTCGATCTCGACCTCGCTGATGGTCGAGCGCAAGGAGCAGACGCTGGCCTTCGTGATGAGCCTGCCGGTGTCGCCGCTGGATTTCACCGTCGCCAAGCTGGCCGGCAACCTGCTGACCTTCGGCGTGCCGTTGTTGGTTATCGGTGGCGGCACGCTGGCGACGATCCTGTTCACGCCGTTGCCGGACGGTCTGTTTGTCTACTCGCTGCTGATCTTCGCCTACATCGTGTTCGCCTACAGCGTGTCGCTGGCGGTGACGATGACCGTCGAATCGGAAGGCTGGAACACCTTCGTGATGATCGGCAGCATGGTGTTGATCAACCCCTTCATCATGGGCCTTTCGCAGATCAAGGCGATCAGCAGCCACATCGAGAAGGATGCCATCGTGTGGACCACGCCAGCGGCAGGCATCCTGGTCGGCCTGCTGCTGGCCAGCATCGTGGTAATCGGTATCACCACCTGGCACCACGCGCGCAAGCCGGCGTTCTACTGAGTGGAACCGGACTCGCCCCCGAAGCGGCTGCACTACATGGATCAACTGCGTGCGCTGGCCATGCTGGCCGGCGTGCTGTTCCATGCCGCGCTGGCCTACAGCCCGCTGATGCAGCCGATCTGGCCGTTGGCGGACCGGCAGGCATCACCACTGGTCGACGCCGTCGTCTGGCTGCCGCATCTGGTGCGCATGCCGCTGTTCTTCACGGTGTCCGGCTTCTTCGCGGCCTGGATCATCGTCCATCGCGGGCCGATGGCGTTGCTGCGGCAACGCCTGCGGCGCATCGCCCTGCCATTCCTGCTGGCCTGGCCGCTGGTGATCCTCGCGCTTTCGATGAGTACGGAGTGGGCCGCTAACCATGTCCAGCACCCCTCCGCGCTGCTGTCGCTGATCGCCGAGTGGCGGGATCATCCCGACGCGCCACGCCTGCCGCCGAACACCGCACACCTGTGGTTCCTCTACTACCTGCTGCTGTTCGGTGTGCTGCACTGGATCATCCGCGCGCTGGAACTGGCGAAACCGGCACGCCGGCTGCTGCAACAGGCTCCGTGGCTTCCGTTGCTCGTGCTGCCCTTGCTGATCACGCCGGCACTGGCATCGGTGAGCGCACCGCATCCAGCACCGGAAGGCCTGTTGCCGCAGTTCTGGGCGATCGCGTTCTACGGCAGCTTCTTCGCTTTCGGCGCGCTGCTGCACGGTGAGCCGGACTGGATGCCGCGCGCCGACAAGCTGCTCGGGCCACTGCTGTTCGGCAGCGCCGCGCTTTATCCACTGCTCCTGTGGCGCTTGCAGGTCGAAGTACCGGGCGCGGCGAATCCGGCGTCGTCGTGGGCGGTCGCCCTGATCGAAGCCTGCCTCGCGGTCTGGCTGACCGTCGCCAGCCTGCTGCTGGGCCGCCGATGGCTGGACCGGCACAGCCCCCTGATGCACTACCTGGCGAAGAGCGCCTACTGGACCTACCTGCTGCATCTGCCGCTGCTGTTTGCCGTGCAGTACTGGCTGATGGATCGGTCGATGCACTGGGGCTGGAAGTTCGCCATCGCGACGACCGCCACCATGGCTGGCTGCCTGCTCAGCTATCAACTGCTGGTCCGCTACACGCCGCTACGCCGCCACGTTGGCTGAGCGGGCAGCTCAGACTGCGCCGCTTCAACCGTTCTCCACGGCGAAATCCAGCGCCGCCCGTGCCGCCGCCACCTGCGCCGCGTTGCACTGTTCCGGCGTGGCTTTCGGGCTGTCCGGATAGACCTCGGTGGTTGTGGCGAATCGAGCACCAGTGACACCCGCGCACAGGCCCAACGGCACGAAGGCGTAGCGGATCACGCCCGGCGACACCACCGGTGAACCGATGATGGTGCCGTCCGGATCCGCCGGCGCGATATGCGTCACCCTGGCGACCGCATCGATGATCGCCTGCTGAAATGCCGGCTGCGGATTGTCCGCGTCGTCGACCAGATAGAAACCATCGGGAATCGTGCCCGCTACGAACGGCTTGCCGTCGCGCGCTGCCAGCGCCGGCCGGAACTCGCTCTCATCGGTATCGGTGGTTTCGTGCAGATCGATATGCACCACGAAGCGACCCTTGAGCGGGGCAACGAGTTGCATCAGCGCCGCCGACTCACCGGCCGGGCTCGGCTCGCGGAACGAGCGATTCGGGTCGATGGCCTCGGCATTCCAGCGATTGATGCGCTCGTAGGCCCAGGGACTGACGCAGGGCGCGACGATCACGTTGAGCTTGCCGGCGTAGTCCCGCGCGTGGCGCTCGGCGAACTGCAGTGCGCCGTGCACGCCGCTGGTCTCGTAGCCATGCACACCACCTGTCACCAGCGCACAGGGCAGCGCCTCATCCCATACGCGCGGCTTCAGTGCGTACAGCGGAAAGCGGCCCTCGTCGCCGTACTCAAGACTGCCGTACTCAACCACGTCGAAGTCCTGGCGCAGGCGCTCGACCATGCTGACGACAGCGTCACCGTAGTCACGCTGCTTTTCCTGCCGTGATCGCCATTCGCGAACCTCAGCGCTGGTCCATGGTGTTCCGGGCGTGCCGATGGGGTAGCTGCTCGACGATGTCATACGGTTTCCGGAGTTGGCTGAACAGATTACCGCGCACTCTAGCATTGCTCCTTTCAGACGATCCCGGAGCCCGCCGCTAGGCACGCCGCGCGCCGGCTGGCACCATCCGTTGTCAGCGGCGCGCGAAAACCGGCGCCGGACCGCCACCAGAATGGCAAGTCAGTCGAACAGGGATGATGGATGACGTCGGGGAATCCGGTCACGTGAGCAGCCTCAACCGAAGCCTGCGACCACCATGGGTGCTTTCACGCGCGGCCGCTGTCGGCGCACGGGCGCTGTTGCTGACCACTCTGCTGATCAGCATTGCCACCGCACAGGTCATCCGCATCGACGGCGACAGCAAATCCGGTATCGAGCCCGGGCACGGCGCCACACCCCATCAATTCGACAATCCCGGCGAACCGCTTGGCCGGTTTTCGCGCATTCTCGATGAGCTTCCCGGCACACCGCTGTCGCTGGAACAGGCGCGCTCCCGGCTGGCGGCGGGTGACTTCCAGCGATCCGGGGTTCCGGTGCCCAACCTCGGCAATCGCGCACCGCCGCGCTGGCTGCATCTGGATATTGACAACCGGAACGTGCCGAAGCGCTACCGCATTTACGTTGCCGAAGGCTGGACCGACCGCGTCGACGCCTGGCTGATCGGCGCGAACGGCGACACGCAGCACTGGCAGGCCGGCGATGAACACTCACCGTCCACGGACCTGCGTCCGGGGCTCGGCTACGCTTTCGACGCACGGCTGGCGAGCGGACGCAGCGAGCTGTTCGTGCGCGTGGACAGCATCGACTCGGTGGCGCTGGCAATCCGAATGGTGCCGGTTGCCGAGGCCGGAAAGCTCGAAGGCACGGCGCAGCACTGGCTCGGCCTGGTGCACGGCTTCCTGCTGGCGCTGGTGGTCACCTACGGCCTGCTGTGGCTGGCACTGCGCGAGGCCAGCCTGCTGCGCTACGTCGGCTACGTCGGTGGCTATCTGTTCATGCACCTGGCCTACTCCGGCATCGCCGCCATTGCCCTGTGGCCGGATTCACCGCCGATCGGACGCTTCGCCATCCTGGTCGGCATGACCCTGTTTGCCAGCGCCGGTATCAGCTTTGCCCGCAAGTTCCTCGGCATCGAGGAATGGGCACCGCGACTGGATCGAGGGCTGGCGTTGCTGACCCGCCTTGTCATGCTCGGCATGGCGATCTGCGTGATCGGCAACGCCCAGGGACCCGCCGTTGATCTCGCCTTCGGCTACGTCACCACGTTCACTCTGCTGATGGTGGTGCTCGGTGTCATGGCGGTGTATCGCCATCGCGAGCAGGCCCGTACCTTCCTGCTTGCTGCTGCGATCAGCATGGCCGGCGCCTTCGTCACCACGCTGGCGGTGATGGGCAAGGTTCCCTTCAACGACATCACCTTCCGCCTGATCGAGGTTGGCATCATGCTGGAAGCCACGATCTGGGCCTTCGCGCTGGGCCTGCGCCTGCGACGTGATCGCGAAGACCGCGCCCAAGCGCTTCAGCTGGCGCAGCACGATGCCCTGACCGGCCTGCTCAACCGGCGCGGCTTTCTGTCAAACGCGGTGCCGGCGATGGGCAGTGGTGGCGCGGACGCGGACGACCAGGTCGCGCTGCTGATGCTCGACATCGACCACTTCAAGGCCATCAACGATGAGCATGGCCACGATGCCGGTGACCGCACGCTGGTCGCCGTGGCCGACCGCCTGCGTGCGCTATCGCCAGGACGCCTGATCGCGCGCTGGGGCGGCGAGGAGTTCGTGATCCTGCTGCCGTCCACTGATCAAGGGAATGCCGCGGCCTTTGCCGAAACGCTGCGCACCGCTCTGGCCGCCATGGCCATCGACCTCTCCGACGCCAGCCGCATCAGCATGACCGCCAGCATTGGCGTGGCCAGCGGCCGTGCATCGTCGCTCGAACAGCTGCTGCAGCGTGCAGATGCTGCCCTCTACAGCGCCAAGCAGGCCGGGCGCAATCGCGTGGCCGGCGAGCACATCGACACGCACTGACGCGGGGACTGCTTGCCCAGGGCGGCATGATTCACCGCAACGTACGTCCTGGACTTCCGAGGCGATTCAGGTGGCCATGGACAGCTTCAGGCATTCTGCCGGCGACGACTTCATCGCAAGGTCGCCGCCCCGGTCATCACCCTCGCCAGTTGGCGTGGACGTTCCAGAACTCGACGCTACGACGATAGGCATCGGCATTCAGCGGCACCCCAGAGCCACCTTCATCGACGCCCAATGCATTGCGCATCATGGTGATCGGTGCCATCGGAACTTCCGCAGGCTCGACCGTATACAGGCAGCCGACCACACCCCACTCGGTATCGATGTCGGTGCCCTCCTTCGCCAGTTGCTCGCGGCTGTACAGGATCACCAACAGATAGTCGGCGACGGGTGGCTCTACCCCCTCGAACCAGCGGACCAGCACCGGCAGCTCAGCCCGGGTGCGCGCCTCATAGGCCGAACGCAGCTTGTGCCGGTTGTCGTCGGTGATGGGCACGGCGATGCAGCGCGTTGACGTCCAGTTGCGATGCACGTGCAGCTTGCAGAATGGCGCGTAGCCATCCAGCACCTTCAGCGGCGGCTCGGCATTCAGCCGTGCCTCGAACTCCTCCGCCGAACAGTCCTGGATGGTGTTTCGCCGCGACTCGCGCGGAAACAGCCGGGCGCGCGCAAATTCGGTCAGCGTGATGGTTTTCAACGCAACCAGGGCCAGTCAGCGCCGCTTGATCTGGAACTTGCCGAAGGCCACACCAAGATCCCAGCCGCGGCCCTTGCCGGCCAGCGCCAGCGACACCTCGCCCTTGGTCACTACCTGGCCCTTGGCCGACTTGACCGCACCGGCATGCGCCTCGGCACTGACGTAGGTGCCGATCAGGTCGTTGATGTCATCCACGCCGGAGAACTCGCCGCGACCGTCATCAATCGTCGATTTGCCGAAGGTCAGGCCACCCCCGCGGGTACGAATGCTCACCGCCAGCGACTGTCCGTTGTTGCAGGTAATCGTCCCGCTGCCCTTGCCCGCCTTGTAGAATGCCGACCAGCTCGACACGCTGAAGCGCATCTCGCAGTCGACCTTGCCCGCCGCTGTCGCCGTCGTCGGCAGCAGCGTCGCGCCAACCGTCATCGCCATCGTCAGGATCACACCACGCATGGATTCACTCCGGATTGTGAGTTGAATGGCCTGCATTCTCGCACCCGCCAGCTGAATCGTCGCGGGCTACCCTGTTCACCAATGCCCGACTCAGTCCGCCGCCAACTCCCTGGCAACCAGGTACTGCATCAGCGTGATGGTCTGGTCGACACCGCCGGCCGATCGCGGGGTGAAACGCCACTTGCCGTTGACGATCAGCGTTGGCGTACCGTCGGTGCCGCTACTCTGCACCCAGTAGTCGCCCTGCAACATCCGCACTTCCATTCCGGAGGTCCGGGCGGCCTGCAGGAACTGTTCGGCGGTGACGCCAAAACCGGCATAGAAGTCGGCCACCTGCTCCAGGCTCGGGTGGACCGGCCGCCGCGTTGCGCGGTCGCGCGTGCGCAGTGGCCCGTCCTTCCAGACCGCATCAAACATCGCCGCGTGCGCCTTGTCGGCAATGCCGAGTTGCTTTGCGGTGAGGTAGGCGCGCTGGAACAGGGGCCAGTCCTCATCCACGCGGAAAGAAGCCGGCTCCAGCCGAAGCACCGCACCCTCGGGCAGCGCCTCGCGCAGGCGTTCCATCACCGGCTCGAACTGGAAGCAGGCCGGGCAGCCGTAGGAGAACACTTCCGTCACTTCCACCTGGCCGGGCGACTCGGTGGCCACCGGCGACGCGATACGGAAGTAGTGCCTGCCTTCCTCGAAGCGCTCCGGGGACGCGCCCGCCGTCTGTGTCGGCACCGCCTGCGCCGCAGCAACCGGTGACGCCAGTAGCGCCGCAATCAGCAATATCGCTCGAAACATGACCTTCCCCGAAAGACGAACGCCGGATTGACCGCAGCGCGAAACACAAGTTCATAGCAGCCGTCGATTGCGGGCATCCGATCAGGGACAATGGCCGGACGGCACTGCTCGTGTTGCCGTCCATGCAGCCACCGGAAGCCCGATGCGAACCTTCGTCCTGCGCGCACGCGCCGCCCCCACCGACAGCCGCAAGCTGCTGGCCGGCGTCGGCCAGGAGCCCCATACCGAAATCCTGGCGCACACGCTGATGAATGCCATCTTCGTGGCGCAGTCGCATCGTGCCGACGTGGTCGTGCATCTGGTGCTGGAAAGCACGCAGGACTACTCGCGCACCATCAGCATCAACGCCAATGCCGTGCACGGCTTTGGCGGCTTCGATGAACAGTCCCTACTCGGCCATGTCGCGAAAGCGCTGGACATGTCGACCGGCATGGGCAAGGAGGAAACACGGCCGGTCAAACCCGGCATCACCGTCCGCACCATCAGCTTCGAGCGACTGGTGCAGGAGCTGGCCGCCGACCACCAGCTCTACGTCATGGACCGCAAGGGCACCCCCATGGCCGAGCAGCGCTTCGACGGCAACTCCTGCTTCCTGCTCACCGACCACATCCCGATGCCGAAAAAGACCTTCCACAGCCTGGAACGCCTCGGCGCCAGAAAGATCACGCTGGGGCGCACCATGCTGTTCGCGTCACAGTGCGTGGTGCTGATCCATCACGAACTGGATCTCCGTTAGGGCAGTCCAGCCGGACGTGGATCGCGCTGGCGCCAGATCGCCGGCATCAGAGGAAGTCCCTGCGGCGACTCTGGTACAGCAACGTTCCGGCGATCAGGCCAACCGCCACCAGCGCCTGCGCGCTCACGATGCCGACGGCCGTCGAGTTCCACACCGCCTCCGGACCATGAATGTGCGCCGCCACCGGATCGAGGAAGACCACGATCCACAGGTAGGCCGAGGTGCCCATTTCGAACAGCGCAATCGACAGCACGGTCAGCCCCATGGACTGCCGCCACAGGCTGACGCTGAGGATGCCGACATAGGCGACGAAGGCGCCCAGCAGCACCATGATCACGAACGGCAGCGTGCCCAGCGGAAACAGCCCGCGTCCGAAGGCGAAATAGAAGGCGGCCGCGCTGATCGCCAGCCACAGCACGCCGAACACGCCGAGGTTGAGCAGCAGCTTCGACAGCGCGTACTGCCGCGGCGTCACCGGCAGGCTCATCACAAAGGCTTGCGTCGCCTTCTCCTTCTCGAAGACCACCGTGGTCATCAGCAGCACGATGCCGCAGGTGGCGGCCGGCGACATCAGCAGCAGGAACCCGATGTTGATCAGCACCCACTCCGGCACCCGGCCGAACAGCAGCGCAATGGCCACCGCACCGGCCACGCTCAACACGCAGAACACCAGAATCATCCGCCGCGTGAGCATGAAATCCTTCTTGAGCAACTGGGGAATGATCGACGCGCTCACGACGTGGCCTCCTTGCCGAGATTCGCTTTGGCATAAAGGACGTTGCTGAGGAAGATTTCCTCCAGCGTCAGGCGCTCGACCGCGTCCACCTGCAGTCCGGACTGGCGCAGGCGTTCGGCCACGCCATCGTCGTAGTGGTCGACGGTCAAGCTGCACAGGCGACCGTTCTGCTGGACATCCTTGAGGTTCGGCAGCTCGGGTATCGGCTTGCCATCGGGATTGCTCAGGCGGATCCGCCGCCAGCCGTCCATGAAGTCCTCCTTGTTGCACGATTCGATGATGCGGCCTGCATGGATGAAGGTGATGTAGTCGGATATCTGCTCGACATCCAGCGTGTTGTGCGAAGAAAAAAGGATCGAGTGCGACTCGCTTTCCAGCGCGTTCATCATCTCGTCGATCACTTCCTTGCGCACCGCCGGATCAAGTCCCGTGGTCGGCTCGTCGAACACCAGCAGCTTCGGCCGCCGCGCCAGTGCCAGCAGCAGCGTCGCCTTCACCCGCTGGCCGTGCGACAGGCCTTTTACCTTCTGCTCCTTCTTGAGGTCGAAGCTGCGTAGCAGGTTGGCGGCGTAGGCGTCGTCCCAGGAATCGAAGATCGACTTCACGAAGTCCATGTGGAAGGCGATAGTCTGGCTTTCGTACAGGCGCATGTCCTCGGCGACGAAGCCGATCTCGCGCTTGGCGGCCATTTGCTCGTCGGGCATGCGATGACCCAGCACCGTGACGCGGCCACCGTCGGGACCGACCAGGCCCATCACCGTGCGCAGGATCGTCGACTTGCCGGCGCCATTCGGGCCGACCAGCCCCATCACCGTGCCTTCCTCCACGCGCAGGTCGACATCGCGCAGGGAAAAATGCGGGTAGTGCTTGCTGATGTTCCGGCAGTCGATCGCCAGTGGCACATCCATCGATTTCATTCCTCTTCAGATGTATTTCTGCAGCAGCTTCAGCAGTTCGCCTTCGCTGATGCCCAGTGATTCCGCCAGCCGCGCCGCCTTCGACAGGTGCTCGGCCAGCTCCTTGCGCTGCAGGCTCTCCATGTCCAGCACATCGGCAACCCAGGTGCCCTTGCCCTGCTGGGTGACGATCACGCCGTCGCGCACCAGCTCCATGTAGGCGCGCTTGACCGTGATGATGCTGACCTTGATGTCGGCGGCCAGCTCGCGTACCGAAGGCAGCGCCGTGCCCGGCGGCCAGTCGCCCACCGCAATGCGCTGCACGACCTGCTCCATGATCTGTTGATACATGGGCCGCTTGTCCGTTTTCGAGAACACGAACCCGTATTTCATATACACAGTATACCCACTTGATTGATGCTGGCAAGTGCGCCGAAAGTCACGCCCAGGCCGCAAGCGATTGCACAGGCCCAAGGTTGGACAGACCCGGGATGCTCGTTTAGCGTGACCGCAACGCGCACGCAGTCGATGCGCAAACGGGGGCAAGACGGTCACGATGCCAACGCCAACCATTCAACGCGACCCGGCGGGCTTCCGCCTGCGCGGCCTGGACATGACCCGCATCGAGACCTTCACCGATGCGGCCTTCGCCTTCGCACTGACGCTGCTGGTGATCGCGCTTGATCCACCCACCACCATGCAGGCACTCACCGACGCGCTCGTCCACGTGCCCGGCTTTGTGCTCAGCGCCACCATGCTGATGGTGTTCTGGAACGCTCACCACCGCTGGAGCCGCCGCTACGGCCTGGACGACACCGCCACCATTCTGCTGAGCTGCCTGCTGGTGTTCACCGTGCTGATCTTCGTCTATCCGCTGCGCTTCATGATGAACGCCCTGGTCAGCGCCAGCGCCGCGATGATGGGCCTCTCCTTCGGGCCGGACATCGTCAGCATGGGCATCGTCGGCATGCAGGACGCCAACCACATGTTCCTGATCTACGGCGCCGGCTTCATGACCATGTCGGTGGCCATCGCGCTGCTCAACCTGCACGCCTGGCGGCAACGCGAGGCACTGCAGCTCGACGCCACCGAACGCGTCGAAACCCGACTGGAACTCGGCACCTGGTGCATCCTGTTCATCGCCGGCCTGCTCTCCACCCTGACCGCCGCCCTGCTCCCGAGCATCGTGCCGGTGGCCGCCTGGCCCTATGCCGTGCTCGGCATCGTGGTGCCGATCTACCAGAAGTACGTGCGTCGACAGCCGCCACCGGACAGCGACTCGCCATCAGCACCGGCAACGGATTGATTGGCGCATCGAGGCGTCGGAGACACGCGATCCGGGGAGCACCACCTGCGCTCGCTCACAGATGCCGCGCTCCTGCCCCGTCTTCGGTGAACCTGGTCCGGCCTACTGACTGCCGCCCAGAGCTTGCAGCTGCTGCTCCAGGGCCGCCCGCTCGGCCTTCATGGCCGCAATCTGCTGCTTCGAGGCTTCGACCGCCTCGCTGGCGCGCTTGATGGCCAGCTTCTGACGTTCCAGAAGGTGTGACTGCTGCTCGCTGGCGTGCTGGTAGGCGTCCAGGGCCTTGTCCGGCATCCCCTGCTTTTCGTAAAGCTCCGCCATCAGCTTCCAGCCGTCCAGAGCCTGTTCGGAGCTTGAAGCCAGCTCCAGACCGGCGGTCATGGATACCTGCGCTTCCTCGAAGCGCCCCTGCTGGGCAAGCGCAGCGGCCTGCTGGTAGGCCTGGGTGAACGCCTTGCTGGCGTGCGCAAACGGACTGACGGCCAGCAGGCCAAGAACTAACACGGTCATCAATCGAAACATGCAGATGAACTCCCATTGGAATGATCCCGGCCACGCGTTCGCAACAAATGCCCGCCGAAGCGGCGATCCTACACCGACCGGGCGATCAATACCCGTGATCGCCGCTGGACACCCAACCAATACGCTGCCGTTGGAAATCGCACGCCGGCTCCGGTTTTCCTCTGCCTTCGTTCCGGTTCTTGAAAGTAGGTTGGGGTGAGGCACGAACCCCAACATCATCGC